>DASRNO010000026.1:0-10063 GCA_035647375.1 Bacteroidaceae bacterium | reverse complement strand
TTACATCTTGAATTTACTTTATTACATTTGTAAATACTTTTTTAATAGCCCCAAGTAATTTATGAAATCATTTCTAAAAACAATATTGGCCTCTGTTATCGGAGTTATTATAGCAAATATTCTTCTTTTAGGAGCACTGCTCTCTATAATAACATTAATATCTGTTATTTCTACCGGTAGACCAAATATTCCTAGTAATACACTCTATTGTCTTAAACTTGAGGGTAAAATTGTAGAGAGAAAAGAGAGATCTCCTCTTGATATTATATTTCCATCCAATCTCCAAGAGACAGGATTAAACCAGATATTACACTCTATTAAAAAAGCCAAGGATAATAGTTTTATTAAAGGAATTTATATTGAAGCAGGTGATTTTTCTGCATCGCCAGCTTCACTCGAAGAGATTAGGCAGGCTCTTTTAAATTTTCATACTAGCGGTAAACCTATAATAGCCTACGCCGACAACTATTCCCAGTCAGCTTACTATCTTTGCAGCGTTGCAGATAAGATATATCTTCATCCAAATGGAAGAATAGATTGGAAAGGTATAGCCGCAACTCCTATTTTCTTTACCGATCTTCTTGATAAATTAGGAGTAAAAATGCAGATTTTCAGGGTTGGATCTTTTAAATCGGCTGTTGAGCCCTTTTCAAGCATCTCCATGAGTAGGGAAAATAGAGATCAAACTAACATCTATCTTAAATCGATATGGAGTGTAATTGTTGATAATATCTCTAACTCAAGAAATATATCTCCAACAATTTTGAATAGATACGCCGACGAACATATGAAATTTGTCTCTGCTGAAAAATATATTAATTATGGCTTAGTGGACTCTCTGTTGTATATAGACCAGGTAAAAATTGAATTGGGAAAAATCTCCGGAGAGAGTGAAAACAATAAAATCAATATGTTATTCACCAACGACATGATTAATTTCACAGATGATTCAAATCAAAAATTTATTGAAAATAGGATAGCGCTATATTACGCCTATGGTGAAATAGATGGAGTATCGGACTACTATTCACAGACAAATATTAATTCTGATGTAATGTGCCGTGAGCTAGCCTCGCTACGAAACAATAAAAATATAAAAGCAGTAGTAGTAAGGGTAAATTCACCCGGCGGAAGTGCCTTTGGTTCGGAAAAAATATGGCGAGAGATGAAACTACTAGCCGACACCAAGCCACTAGTTGTTTCTATGGGCGACTATGCAGCTTCGGGAGGATATTATATATCAAGTCCAGCTCATATTATTGTGGCACAAAACACCTCTATAACGGGTTCAATTGGCATATTCGGTATGATACCAGATATCTCGGAGCTTTTCAATAACAAGTTGGGACTTTATATGGATATAGTAAAGACTAATCTTCATACGGATCTTGGTGTTGTGAATAGAGGTCTTAATATTACCGAAAGCGAAATGATACAGGCCGAAGTTAACCTTGGATACGAACTTTTCATTAATCGCTGCTCGGAAGGAAGAGATAAAGATCCGGAAGATATTAAAACAATAGCCGAAGGAAAGATCTGGACTGGCATGATGGCTATGGAGATAGGTTTAGTAGATACAATTGGAGGTATTGAAGAGGCTATTGAGCTAGCTCGCAATTTGGCAGAAGTAGAGTCTTACAAGTTGATAGAGTATCCTCTAAGCGAACCATTTTTACTCTCGCTTTTAAACAACACCAAAAACAACTATTTCAATAACTGTATAAAAAGAGAGCTCGGTATGTTGTACGAACCTTTCTGTATAATTAATAGTTTTACTAAGATGGATCGCATTCAGGCACTTACTATTCAGGGAGTACCCTTAGAAATATAATTTAAAATGGTAAAAAAGAGATATCCAATAAACCGATGGCTTTTACCAGCATCATGGATTTTTGGTTTTATCACTACCCTACGCAACTGGTGGTACGACAAAGAGTTGCTGAAATCTGTTCGTTTTAATTTTCCTGTAATATCAATAGGAAATATAACAGTAGGCGGAACCGGTAAAACTCCACATACGGAATATTTGATAAGACTTCTTAAAGAGTACTACAGGATAGCTGTTCTAAGCAGAGGATATAAACGTTATTCAAAAGGTTTTATTCTGGCCGACACAAATACAGATCAGACAATGATAGGCGACGAGCCTTTCCAGATAAAACAGAAATTTCCGGATATTACTGTTGCTGTTCATGAAGATAGGGTTAAAGGTATTCAAGAATTAGGACGATACGAGATTCCAGATGTGATACTTTTGGACGATGCTTATCAACACCGCAAAGTAAAACCCTCATTAAACATTCTGCTTATTGATTACAATAGAATTATTTTTGAGGACACTATGCTACCAGCCGGTAGACTAAGGGAACCGGCCAGATTCAAAGACCGTGCAGACATAATAATATACACAAAATGCCCAAAAAATCTCTCCCCTATGGATCTCAGAATACTAATAAAAAAAACAGACCCGTTTCCATATCAAAAACTTTACTTTTCCACACTGAAATATAGTAGCCTTAAACCACTCTGTAACGAAACGTCTAATAATACAATACCTCTTAAAAACCTCAATCAGGAGACATCTGTTCTTTTGGTATCGGGAATAGCATCTCCGGAATCAATAGAAATGGAGTTGAAAAAATGGACCTGTAAAATAATAAAAATGAGTTATAAGGACCATCACTGGTACACAAATAGTGACATATTAGATATATTAAAACGTTTTGAACAGATTAAAACGGACAATAAGATTATTGTTACAACAGAAAAAGATGCTGTAAAACTAAAAAACGCAGGATCTGATAGAGATTTTCTAGAGAAAGTATTTGTCCTGCCCGTCTATGTGGATTTTATAAAAGATAAAGACAAATTCAAAAAGCAGATAATCGGGCACATCAAAAAATTCAAAAACAGACACAATAACAAACCCACTATTTATGCATAATAAAAAGCGTACAGAGGTATCCGAACTTGGTGAATTCGAACTCATTAATCGTGTTACAGACAATATTAAACTTAGTAACCAATCCTCTGTATACGGTATAGGAGACGATGCTGCAGTACTGAATTACAATGAAAAACAGGTTCTTGTTACCACCGATATGTTAATGGAAGGAGTCCATTTTGATCTAACATATACGCCCATAAAACATCTTGGTTACAAGTCTGTAATTGTAAATATTTCAGATATTTTCGCCATGAATGGCTCTCCACAGCAAATAACAATATCTCTAGCCATTAGCAACAAGGTTAGCGTAGAGGATATTGAAGAATTTTACGCCGGAGCCATTCTGGCTTGTAACAAATATAATGTAGATATAGTTGGCGGCGATACAACATCTTCACTTACCGGGCTCGCTATCAGTATAACCTGCATTGGACAGGCCGATTCTAAAAACATAGTATATCGAAATGGAGCTAAACCCAACGATCTTATATGTGTTTCTGGTAATTTAGGAGCCGCCTATATGGGACTACAACTGCTTAAACGCGAAAAAACGGTATTCTTAAGTACCGTAAAAAATCAAAATGAGCCCTTCTCGCCTAATTTTTCCGGTAGAGAATATATTCTTGAGAGGCAACTAAAACCGGAAGCACGCGGCGACATAATAACAGACCTTATCAAAGCTAAAATTAAGCCTACAGCAATGATTGACATCTCAGATGGTCTTTCATCAGAATTACTACATATCTGCTCTCAAAGCGGTACAGGTTGTAATGTTTATCAGGAAAAAATTCCAATAAATTTTCAAACAGCAAATATGGCCGAAGAGTTAAACATGGATGTATACACCTGCGCCCTAAATGGTGGCGAGGATTATGAACTATTATTCACAGTTCCTCTCTCATTACATGAAAAGATAGAAAAAATAAACGATGTGAAAATAATTGGCTACATAACCAAACCTGAACAGGGAAAAATACTTATAACTCAAAGTGGACAAGAGATACAGCTTAAGGCACAAGGCTGGCAAGCCAACTTTTAATGATATCTGTTTCCGGAATCAGGCAAAAGAGTCACCACTTTTAGATCTTTAAAATCATCCCTTTTGAGTAGTTGGATAACTGCATGGACAACTGCTCCTGATGAATAGCCCACAAAAAGATTTTCGTAACTCATTAACTCCTCTGAGACTCTTATAGCATCACTGTTTTCTACCGTTACAATCTCATCCACAACCTCCGGATTAAAATTAGCCGGCTTAAAATTGGCACCCAACCCCTGAATAGCATGAGCTCCTGACCAACCCTTTGATAAAAGTGGAGATGATGCCGGCTCTACAGCTATAATCTTTATTGATGAATTTTGTTTCTTAAGAAATGAACCTACTCCACTAATAGTACCTCCGGTTCCCACCCCTGCCACAAAAACATCAATATCACCCTTAGTCTGTTCCCAAATTTCAGGACCAGTACCTGTTAAATGTGCCATAGGGTTTGCAGGATTATCAAATTGACTCATAATAACTGACCCTTCGATAGATTCATTTAAGCGTTTTGCCTCAGCAACCGCTCCCGACATACCCTCCATAGCCGGTGTGAGTGCCAGTAAAGCACCATATTCTTTAAGAATCTCACGTCGCTGAATTGTCATAGATTCAGGCATAGTCAATAAAACCTTATATCCTTTCATTCTGCCTACTAAAGCGAGTCCTATCCCGGTATTCCCACTGGTAGGCTCAATTATGGTTGCTCCCGGTTTAAGTACTCTTTTAGTCTCAAAATCCTCTATCATAGAGAGGGCAATACGATCTTTAACGCTACCGGATGGATTAAACAACTCCACTTTAGCAAAAAATGGAGCAACCCCATTTTTTGCCGCTAATTTTTTAATCTCTACAAGAGGAGTGTCTCCTACTTTAAATTTTGTATCCCTCAAAATTACATTATCAAATTGTTTTCTCAATATTCCATACAAAGGCTCTTAAACCGAGTTTTTCGGTGGCCAAATCCATTTCGTGTAATTTTTCTAGAAGATTATCTACCTTACTATCATCTATCACAGTAATAATAGCCGAGCACATAGATGGCCAGGCATGACTACCGTAGTGGGGTTCACCTGTTTTAGTTCCTCTACCTTGTACCTGTTCAACCATTGAAAAGCCACGGCAATTAAGTCGTGTGAGTAAATCGATAATTCTCTCTGTATATGCCTGATCGAAAGTGATTAAAACTGATTTCATACTATTATGGGTTTTTTGGCTTGTTTTTAATTTGCACACTAGCTGTTTTATCATAGATATAGCTCTCTCTATTCTCTGCCCAATAGGCTGCAATCTTCATCTGTCTACGATGTTTTCTTCTCTGACGCTTTACACCTATACCCTGAGTAACACAGAATAGTACCGGCACAATCACCAATGTAAGAATTGTAGATAACGAAAGTCCACCAATAACAGCAATACCAAGAGGCTTCCACATAGCTGCCCCTTCGCCCTGGCTTATAGCCATAGGAACCATACCCAAGATAGTGGTCAATGTAGTCATTAATACCGGACGCAAACGACTTCTGGCAGCAGTCACTGTAGATTGTATTATTGATTGACCACGTTCACGACACAATCTGGTAAAATCTATAAGAACTATACCATTTTTAACAACAATACCTATAAGCATTATGGCACCCAGCAAGCTCATTATGCTGAGCGCTATTCCGGTAATTCTCAACGCTAAAAGTACACCGCTAGCAGCAAAAGGTATTGAGAACATTATTATGAATGGAAGTGTCAAAGATTCAAATTGGGCAGCCATTACGATAAACACCAATAATAATATTATAAGAGCCAAGGTTCCCAAATCTCTGAAAGACTCCTGCTGATCCTCGTAGTCGCCGGAAATCTGTATATATACACCCTCGGGAGTCTGCATCTCTTTAATTACCGCCTTACCGGCATCTACCACATCGCTTAACGCCGCTCCACCTGCCACTACACAAGATACAGTATTAATTCTTTGACGATCTTTCCTAATAATAGTAGGAGGAGCAAAACTCTCCACAACTTGCCCCACGTCTTTTATACGCACAGCATTAGCTCCTCTTCCGTAAAGCATAATATTCTCTATATCCGACACATCGGTTCGAAACTCCGGAGCTAAACGTACTTTAATATTATACTCTTCGCCATCCTCGCGAAAAAATGATGCGGTAGCACCATAAATTCTATTTCTAAGATAGCTAGCTGCTGTTGTAAGATTCAGACCGTGAAATGCAAGTTTCTCTCTGTCAAAGTCAACCAAATATTCCGGCTGATACTGATCACGGCTAACATAAGATTCTCCTACCCCCTTAACAGCGTTCATTTTCTCCATAAACTCTGCAGCCACTTTGTCAGTAGCATCAAGGTCATAACCATAAATCTCAAATTCAGCTATAGATTGTCCTCCCATACCCATTCCATCGGAAGAGACCATAAAACGCTCAATCTCAGGACGTAAAGTTAAATCGTTTCTCATTTCGGCTACTACATCGTCAATAGTAATATCCCTTTCTACTTTACTCACAAGTGATATACTAAAAGATATAATATGAGTTCCATTTGTCTGCATAGATGCGAAAGTATTATTCTCGTCGGCAGATCCAACTCTAAAATTACACATTTTCATATCTTGACCATATCTATTCATCCAAAGCTCAGAGAGCTCAAGTCCTACTACTCTTGACCTATCGGTATTAGCACTTATTGGAAGATAGACTGTTGCTGTAATTCTTCCGCCATCATCAGAGGGGAAAAATTCAGTCTTCAATGAGGGTACTAAAAGCAGCGACAACAGGAAAAAAACTAAACCTACAATCAAAACAGTTTTTCTATGTCTTACAGCCCAATTAATACGACCAGTATACCAATTGTCCAATTTATTCAACGCCTTTTTAATCGGAGCGTAAATAGTGGATTGAAATTTTGTCTGTCTCTTTTCCAATTTAAGGATTCTGGAGCATAACATTGGAGTAAGTGTCAATGCCGTAATAAGTGATATCATAATAATGATGCACATCATCCAACCAAGTTGTTTAAACATCACTCCCGTCATTCCTGAAATCATTGTCAATGGGAAAAATACAGCAACTATAGTCAATGTAGAGGCTATTACAGAGACAGCCACCTCGTTAGTTCCGTGAATAGCGGCCTGTTTCGGATCGGCTCCCCTGTCAATATGAGTTGTTATATTCTCAAAAACCACAATAGCATCGTCAACCACCATTCCTATTGCTATGGTTAAACAACTCAAAGAAATAATATTCAAAGAACCGTCGGTAATGGCTAAATATATAAAAGAGGCTACCAACGACAACGGGATTGTAATTCCCACAACTAATGTAGCACGCCATCTACCTGTAAAAATATAGACAACAAATATGACAAACAAAAGAGCATAAATAATTGTCTCAGCCAGAGAATTAACTGTGTTAATAATAGATTCAGATCCATTTAGAATAATACCAATATTTATATCATTTGGTAGATTTTCCTCCAGTTCAGGTAGCATGGCAAATATTTTATTACAGATCTCAACAGTATTTGCACCTGTCTGTTTCTGAATAACGATCATAGCTCCCTGCTTACCATTATTATATGACTCCTGAGCACGTTCTTGAGTTGAATCTACAATTTTAGCCACATCGCTCAGATAAACGTTCATGCCCTCTATTGATGTCAGAACCAAATTGTTCATATCCATAGGATCTCTGAACTCTCCCTGAACCCTTAAAGCAAAAGTCTCATTTCCAATATCAATATTTCCACCAGGCATATTCCTGTTTTCGGCACTAATTATACCGCTTATCGCCTCGATGGTAAGATTATACGCCTCAAGCTTTGCCGGGTCACAATAGATATATATTTCCCGTTCAGGTGCTCCTGTTACTGAAACCGTACCAACGCCCGGTATCCTCTCCATAGGATTAACTATATTTTCATCCAATATTTTATACAGCGCAGATTGACTCTGATCAGCCTGTACAGAGAGAATTAATATAGGCATCATACTGGTATCAAACTTAAAGATAACAGGAGTGCTTACACCATCAGGCAGAGATGTGGTAATCAAATTAAGTTTATCTCGCACATCATTGGTAAGATCATTTATATCATGACCATACTCAAACTCCAGTGTAATCAAAGATAAATTCTCCGAAGACCTAGAAGTAATATGTTTAATATGGCTACAACTATTTAGCGTGCTCTCCAAGGGTCGTGACACATTATTCTCTATTTCGTAGGCACTAGCCCCGGAATAATATGTAAACACCATTATTGTGTTTGACTCAATATCAGGCAACTGATCTATTGGCAATTTCGAAAACGAGAAGAGTCCGAAAACCACCACGGCCGCAAAACAGAGAGCCGTCATTATCGGTCTTTTTACCGAGCCTTCATAAATACTCATTATTATTATTTTATTTTTCTACTTCAACCATCATTCCATCATTAAGCTTGGCCTGTCCGGCAACTACTATACTGGCATTATCGGGAACACCCGATAAGAGTTCATATCGATCTCCAAGCCTTTGACCAAGCTGAACTATACTAAAGCTAACTTTACCATTTTCATAAACATATACATAGCGTTCACCCGATCCAGATCTCTTAACAATAGCCATATCGGGCACCACTACACGGTTCTCTGTACCAAGATTTAGCGTAACTCTGGCAAACATACCCGGACGTAATTTTTTTTCCATATTCTCTACCTGAATTTCCACAGGAAAAGTGCGTGTATTTTTATCAATAGTGGGATGAATAAGAGAGACTCTACCTTGAAAAATTTCTTCTGCATACGCATCTAGTTCAACAACTGCAATATCACCCTTTTTAACTACCGAATAATATTGTTCAGACACATTTATAAAAAGTTTAGCAGGCGATATTTTCTCTATCACCAAAATAGGAAGTCCGCTATACATATCTCCATTATCGTAATTGCGAGCCGTTACAATTCCATCTATCGGACTTAACAAGCGGGTGTTCTTAAGTATGTTGCTATAAACGTTTTTATTCACTTTTAATGCCATACTTACGTTGTCCCACTCCGATTTAGATATACCACCCACTTTATAGAGTTCATCTACTCTATTAAATTCAACCTCCTGGTTTTTTATCTGAAGTTCCAACTGACTAAGAGTGGACTCATCCATGTTTACCAATCTCTCTCCTTTTTTTACATTATCGCCTACCTCTACAAATATTTCATCAATCCTAGAGGGGGTAGCTGGCGCTATATTATTTTTCACATCCCCCTGCACTGTAGCCGAATATATCTGAATCTGCCTAACCGGTTCAGCTTTTACTTTAGTCAGTTTTACCAGTGGAATAGTTGGTTCTTTAGTAGTATCTGAGGGTTCCCCTCCGGTACAAGCCGATGATAGAAGGATAGTAAAGCCCAACATCATTACATAGCTAAAATTTGTTTTCATATGATTTTTAATATTTCTTGATTTTCTGAATTTATACTCCTTAATTTTGCTAATTTTTTTCAACATCATAATCTTTTCCCAACACCTTATCAAGATCTGATTTAGCAACCAGATAATCATAAATTGACTGACTATAAATAAGCTTTGCCTGCGTCAGTGATATTTCGGAATTGTTTAACTCAAGGATAGTACCCTTACCAACCTCATATCTCTTCTCAGCTATCTCTCTACCCTTCTCGGCCTGAGCTATTGCCTCTCTATTGCTTGACATCTGTTCCGTACTGGCCTTCATATTGTCTATATAACTCTTAGCCTGCATATCAAACTGACGTTCCGTATAGAGACGATTCTCCTTTAGTTGATCTATCTGAATTTTCGAACTTCTGATTTTTGTAAAATTAGAAGCTCTATAAAGGGGTATTGCAACAGTTAAAATAACCGATGAACTCTGTACCCATGAGTAGTCTAACAACTTTAGATTATTGTTATATAAAGATTGAAAAGAGTAGGATCCCATTAATGCCACCGTTGGCATAAAATTCATTCTCTGCATACGCAAAGATTGATTTAACATTTTTTCATTCAACACAAGTTGTCTTATTGTAGTATTATTATCTAAAGAATAATTTTCTGCTAACAATATTTCTCTAT
>DASRNO010000025.1:0-13103 GCA_035647375.1 Bacteroidaceae bacterium | reverse complement strand
TTATTCAAAGATAATCAGTTTTGTTAAAACAACCTGTTTTTTAAGATTTTTGCCGTTAGATTGAATTATATTTGCGAGAAAAAAGAGTATTATGTCAACCATTTTGTATCCATCTCCCATATTTGGCCCTGTACGTAGTAGAAGGCTGGGAGTCTCTCTGGGAATTAATCTTATGCCTGGGGACGGAAAGATTTGTACTTTTGACTGTATTTATTGTGAATGTGGAAGGAATAGTGAGAGGCGCCCCTTGCAAAAAAGACCATCACCTGCAGAGGTAAGCTCATCATTAAAAATAAAACTCGAAGAGATGAGGCAAAAAAACGAGGCTCCTGATGTTCTCACTTTTGCGGGTAACGGTGAGCCAACGGCTCATCCAAATTTTGCTGAAATAGTAGATGACACCATCAGGTTAAGAAATATATATTATCCTGAAGCAAAAATAAGTGTTCTAAGTAACGGAACGCGTCTATCTGACAAAGCGGTTTTTAATGCTCTACTTAAGGTAGATAACAACATTCAGAAACTTGATACGGTAAATCCCTATTTTATTGAGACAGTAAATTGTCCAGTAGCTAATTATAATCTACAAAATACAATTAATGATATGATCTCTTTTAATGGTCATATTATTATTCAGACTCTATTTCTTACCGGATATTGTAATGGAAAAAATTTGGATAATACTGGTGATGAGTATGTGTTACCCTGGATTGATATACTCAAAAAAATTTCTCCGTCGGAGGTTATGATATATACGTTAGATAGAGAGACTCCCGTAACGGGTTTGAAAAAAGCCTCTTCTAAGGCTCTAAACCGTATAGTGAGTAAATTAAAAGAGAATGGATTAAAGGCGAAAGCCTCATATTAATATATTGATGAGAGGAAAAATATTTTCAAGAACGGTCGGTGTAATATTGACCGCTCTGTTTTTTGTTGTTTTTAAGATTTATGCTGTTGATTATAGCTTGATGGGTCAGAAGCTTGACACTCTTGTTAAGTATGCTGTACCCATGGGAACAGATATCAGTATATCTGTTTTTGATCTTGAGTTGGATTCTGCTGTTTATGATTATAGAGATAAAGTTTTAGTGCGTCCAGCTTCGGTAATGAAATTAATAACCTCAATTACCGCATTATCTTGTCTTGGAACCTCTTATACATTTAATACCGATGTACGAATAGTTGGTGAGATAAATAGCGATAGCGTTTTATTAGGAGATTTGTACATTGTGGGCGATCTGGATCCGGAGTTTAAAGTAGAGGATATGGATATTCTTGTCTCAAAGATCAACTCTTACGGGATAAAAAAGATTGATGGAAGAGTATTAGCAGATGTTACCATGATGGATTCTCTCTATTGGGGGCCAGGTTGGTGTTGGGATGATACACCCGAAAGTTATCAACCCTATATTTCTCCCCTTATGATTAATGGTGGTTATGTAGGAGTATCGGCAAAGCCGGGTAAGAAAGGAGAAGCACCTATAGTAAGTGTCTCTCCCGAATCAAGTTATTATTCGGTTATCGTCTCTGCTCTCTCTAATACCAATTCGTTAAGAGCACCTACAATTACCAGAGAGTGGTTAACCAATAAAAATAACATACATATAAAAGGGAATGTTACAAAACCTATAGCTATAGAGTTAAATATTTACGGTTCAGCTCAATTTTTTATTCATGTCTTCAGAGAACGTCTTGAACGTCAAGGAATTAGTGTAGATACTATAGGTATGGGAACAGCTCCTAAAGAGTCCATTACAATAGCCACTACATCACGAAGTATAAAAGAGGTGATGAAGGAGGCTATGAAAGAGAGTAAAAATTTGAATGCAGAAGCTATGTTTTTACATTTAGGAAAACTTAGAAAGAGCAGAGATGTATCTTTTGCAGATGCGTCAGATTATCAGGAGACTTTTATAAAGAGAACTCTTAGAAATGACAAGTTGATTTTTAAAATAGCCGATGGGAGTGGCCTTTCTGTTTATAACTATGTCTCATCTTCTCTAATTGTAGATATGTTGAGACATGCCTACAAACAATCTATAATTTTTGATATTATATGTGATGCTCTTCCTGTATCAGGAATGGATGGAACGTTACGAGGAAGGCTAGGCACAAAACAGACAATAGGTAGAATAAAAGCTAAAACGGGTTCAATGACCGGATCATGTTCTCTTGCGGGTTTTATCTCTACTCAAGATAACCGACAGCTTGCTTTCTGTATAATAAACGAGGGCGTTCTAAGTCTATCGGCTGCCAGACGGCTACAAGATGAGATATGCCTTATTCTTTGTCAGTAAAATATCTTGCTTGGGCTATATTATCAGATAGCTTTTTAAACCCAACCCTTTTTACTGTAGAATTGTAGAAGAGCTTGTTAAAACGCTCTTCTGATAGTGTTTTCCAATCTTCGTTTTTTAAATAGAGTAAATTTCTATTGGGTAATAATTTTTTTATAGTGGTGGGTTTAGCTTTTCTGTTATGAGGACAAGCCTCTTGGCAAATATCGCATCCTAAAAAACAATTTTGTAAAGAGATACCTTGATCTCTTGTTAAATGTTCCTTATACTCAATAGTAAGATATGAAAGACAAAGACGAGAATCAAAATTATGATATTTTTGGCTCTTATAATTTGCTGAAAGAGCTTTTGTAGGGCAAGCTTTAAGACAAGCATCGCACTCATTGCAACCTGTTTTAATAGGAGAATCAGTAGCCAATTCAATATCAACCAGTAATTCACCAAGGAAAAAATAAGATCCTGCATCGGGAATAATAAAGCAGTGATTTTTCCCTATCCATCCAAGACCGCTCTTCCATGCCCAGAAACGTTCAGTCAGAGGAGCGGAGTCGCAGAAAGCCCTTCCATTAATTTTTTTACCTTCACTCTCTAAACGGAGTCTGATTTTATCTAACAGAGAGTATAAAAGTTCTTTTACAACAGCGTGATAATCAACGGAATAAGCAAAGGTAGCCATGTGTAACTTTTTTTTATCGATTTTTTTATCAGGATAATAATTTAAAGCAACCGAAATTACACTTTTGCAATTTTCAAATAATAACGTTGGATTGTATCTTTTCTCCCTATTTTTAGTAAGATATTCCATGTCTCCATGATAGCCCGCATTAAGCCAATTATCAAACCAATCTGAGTGATCTTTGTCTACACTATCGGCTCTGCTTATTCCGCATGCGTGAAAACCAACTTTTAGGGCTTCGGATTTAATAAATTTAGAAAGTTCGATATCTGTTTTATTCATAAAACTTTAAATTCATATCCCTCTTTTATAAGCCACTCTAACGATCTAGGAAGAGCGTAACGTAGTCTAATTTCTGCTCTGCTAGAGTCATGAAAAACAATAATAGAGCCGTTACGAGTATATTTTTTAACGATGTTAAAAACTTGTTCTCCGTTAAGACGTATACTGTAATCGCGAGTTACAACATCCCAAAAAATAATTTTGTATTTGTTAAGCATATAGCGGTACTCCCAATGCCGCATAATTCCATGTGGTGGACGAAACAGTTTGGTAGTAAAGAATCTTTCGCACTTCTCCACATTAGCTACATAGTCTGAATTTCGCATCTGCAGGCCGCGAACGTGATTAAAAGTGTGGTTACCAACTTTATGTCCTCTATCAACAACCATTTTGAAAATATCCGGGTATTTTCTTACATTATCGCCTACAACAAAAAATGTAGCTTTGATTTTAAATTGATCAAGCACATCAAGTACCCAAGGAGTTATCTCGGGAACAGGTCCGTCATCGAATGTCAAGTATACAGAACGATCAGAGGGATCTTTTCTGAAAATAGCTTTACGATATATCCTGCTCAGCAGAAATGTAGGTTGCTCAATTAGCATTTTTAGTTGATCAATCTGCTATTGCTCCCTTATCTTATACTCCTGATACATACTATTGAATTTTTCAACTATTTGAGCATTCGACTCTTTCTCAATTCCTGCTAAGTCTAAAAGAGGTAAAGCAAAATTGTATAGAGCTGAAGCCGCATCGTCGAAAAGCATCTTATTGTTTCTAAAACGCTTGTCGTCTAACGAGAGATACCATTTCATAATGGAGAGCTGCTCTTTAGCAATCGGTAAAAGAATTTCATAAGCTTTTTCCGGTTTATTAAGAGTAATATAAGAACGAGCAATCTCGGTCGAAAAACTTCTATAATCGTGAGGAAAAGTCTCGGTTGAAAATTCAGACTCTATTTTATCCAAGATTGTTAGTGCCATATCGTTTTTTCCCTCTTTAATCAGCGCATCAGCTAGCTGAGCAAATAATCTTCTGTGGGTGAAACACATTCTACGAATAGTTTCATCAAGATAAATACCGGGTTTGTTTAAACCACCGAACTTGAAATTCATTAGGTTATTGTACATTTTTTCGGTATCTATAACATAGTCATTATCGGAGGCATTTATATATCCCAGTTTCTCGAAATCGAATGGGGTTATTCTGAATGCTAAGCCTTCAAGCACGAAATTAGAGCTCAATCCAAGATGATTGCTTGACGCTACTGTGGTAGCCATATAAAGAGGTCTATCCCAATTACAGTATGCAATCATTTGTAACATCATTAATTCGTTTTTTAGTATATGAGATCTTCCCTTCAAAGAGATTATCATGTGATCTGGTAATTTGGCCAGAGTCTCCTTCTCTGTCTCTCCCAAATACTCTTTCGGAATCATCATTCCGGAGCGAAGAATAGCCTCTTTGTCTAATTTGAACCAGATTGTATCGGTGGGAATAACATCATGCTTCTTAATCCAATATTCCAGAATGTTTTTGAGCTCAAAAGTATTATATATTTCTCTAATACTTTGTAGATTCCCTTTAGCGCTTTTTATAAGCTCCTCTTTATACTCATTTTTTATATGTACAAAATCGTGTGTCCCGCTCTCATAATCTATACGTTCGTATATAATGGGAACGGCGGGAGAATCGTATGCGGGACGTTTCATCTGGTCTATGTACCAGTCTGTTTGCAGATAACTTAGATTGCAGACTCTGGTGTCGGTTCGGAAACCTTCGGTGTCATGGTTATACCATAGAGGGAATGTGTCGTTATCTCCATTGGTGAAGATAATGGGATTTCCCGATGTAGGCAGTGTAATAAGATAATTTTGTCCAAAATCTCTACAGGTATAACGTCCGCTTCTGTCATGATCATCCCATGTCTGAGATACCATTTGAATAGGGACAAGAAGAGATGCTATGACCGCAACAATAGCTGCTGCTTTATCTCCTATTTTCTTTTTCAAAAAATTAGCAATCCCGATAACACCCAGCCCTATCCAGATGGCGAATGAATAGAATGAGCCCGCATAAGCGTAATCACGTTCACGCGGTTGTGATGGTGTTTGATTAAGATATAAGACAATAGCTAATCCCGTCATAAAAAAGAGAGAAAAAACAACCCAGAATTGCTGTGTTCCTTCTTTACCCCTTTTTATTTGCCACAATAGCCCAATAAGTCCAAGAATTAATGGTAATCCATAAAATACATTTCTTCCTTTACCCTTTAAGGAGTCAGGTATAAGTTTCTGGTCTCCCCCCACAAGAAGTTTATCAATAACCCCTATTCCGGTAATCCAATTGCCTTTTTCAATCTCTCCATTTCCTTGAATATCGTTCTGTCTTCCCACAAAGTTCCATAAAAAATATCTCCAGTACATATAATTTATCTGATATCTTATGAAAAACTTTATATTGTCAATTTGTGTAGGAATTTTAAGTTTTATTTTTTCACCACATCTGTCATAAATTACAGTTTTTCCTTTAACTCCTCCAATCCAATTCTGGTATTCAGAAGCGTGAGAAGTACTGTGCATACGGGGGAAGAGCATATTCTGATCGAACTTGTACTCTCTTCTGTCATTAACAACGTAGTAGCTATCTTTTTCGTCAGGATTATTTTTTTCCTTACGTCCATATATTTTTCCTTTGTTGCTAAACATGGGGTAACAGACATTACCTTCAGTTCTCAGTGCTATTTGCGAGGCATATGTTTGTCCGTAAATAAGAGGTACGGAGCCATACTGTTCACGTGCTAGATATTCGCCAAGTGTGAAGACGTCTTCGGGCGAGTTTTGATCCATTGGTGGGTTCGCTATAGAACGTATTACAATTACGGCGTAAGAGGAGTACCCAATAGTTATCATCATAATACAAAGCATTACCGTATTCAGCAGCCTGGCCGAAGGTTTTTTATTTGTGTCGATTTTCCCAAAAAGATATAAAGAGAGAGCCGCAAGAATAATAACTCCTATAATTATACCACTTGTTTTGTGTCCGTAGAAAGGGATACCTGTTAAAGCTATAGTGGTGATGAATGAGCCATACATAGCTTTGCGGTTAACAGCGCGATAACTCTCTGTTACTCCCCATATAATAGATAAGACCAATAATATGATATAAATAATCAGACCTGTATTAAATGGCAAAGAGAGTTTATTAACAAAAAGAAGCTCGAACCATCCACCCACTTTAACTATTCCCGGAACCATTCCGTATAGTACGGCAGCTATTATTATTCCGGAAATAGAGAAGGCAATAATGCCCCCTTTTATGTTAGGATTCGGGCTTTTTTTAAAGTAATATACTAGAACTATAGCTGTTATACAGAGTAAATTTAAAAGATGTACTCCCACAGATAATCCTATAAGATAGGCTATTAAAACCAGCCATCGATCACTGTGAGGCTTATCTGCTACATTTTCCCATTTTAATATTAACCAAAAAGTCAGCGCAGTACAAAGCGAAGAGTAGGCATAAACCTCTCCTTCTACAGCACTAAACCAGAAAGTGTCGCTCCAAGTATAGGCTAAAGCTCCTACCGCTCCGGCTCCTAATATTAATATTTTGCTCCACATATCTGGTTCCTCTTGCTTGCTTATAAGTTTTTTTGCAAGATGTGTAATGGTCCAGAAAAGAAAAAGAATACAGGTAGCGCTTAAAAGTGCAGACATTAGATTCACCATCATGGCTACTTTTGATGGATCGTTTGTAAATTGAGTAAATAAATTTGCAGTGAGCATAAAAAATGGTGCTCCGGGTGGATGTCCAACCTCCAGTTTGTATCCTGTTGTAATAAATTCCGGGCAATCCCAGAAACTTGCCGTTGGTTCAATAGTCAAACAATAAGTTAAAGCTGCAATTGTAAAAACTATCCATCCGATAAGATTGTTAACGTGCCTGTATTTCATAATCAATTATTGATTTATTCTGTAATTATAGAGAGCAAAGTTATAGAAATAGGAGTTAAAATCAATTTTTTATTTATAGAATTAGAAGAATACTATTTTGTGTCGAAAAAATATAACAAAATAAGGCAAATAAAACCAATAATTTCTATCCAGAAAAGAAAATGGTTAAAACGGGATTCAGAGGAGCTCCAGAGGTAAGCATTGAATATAGAGCAGCTTATAAGTTTAAGTCCAATTATAATATTTATATAAGCGGGGAACAAAAAAACTGATGTGGTAAGAACTAAGTCAAAAAACAGAAGAGCATTCATAGAACCTCTTGAACTTTGCTTCTCTTTCCCCAAAAATACAAATCTCACTATACCTAATAATCCGGGTATTCCAATTAATGCAAGAGATCCCCATTGAAAAGGAGCTATTTCGCTAAGGCTTATTGTTTGAAATGTATAAAAATTATCTATTACGCTACTCCAAATATCTCTGTTTTCCAATATCACCCCTGCTCCATAAAGTATCCAAAAGGGTAAAGTAAAACCGATAATTCCGGCTAAAAAAGACCTTATTGAGAAGGAGCCAAGAAATCCTGTTCCAATGTAAAATATGGGCAATAAAAGTGCGAACCAGGGGAAAATTATAGAGCCTATTCCAATGTATATGGAGATTTTTAGAATCTTTTTTTTTGAATTTTTGTTCTTGAAAGTGGAGAAAAGATTGTTTAACGAAACGATATATAGAGGTAAAAGTATAGTTGTTACTTGAAATGGATGAAGAAAAAAGATAACAGCTGCAAAGAGACAAAAAATGGCTCCCGTAAGATGTGCTTTGAATGGTAAAATATTCCCCTTGTTAACCAACGATAAGAACATGATAAGCGACAAGCCGTACATTATAAGGCTTATATTAATAGAGATAATAGAGGGTAAATTTTCTATAAGCGAGTCGAACCAGAGACCTGAAGATATAACGTTGTTTCCCTGTTCGGCAAGAAAAAAGCCATCAATTATCCATATTGTAATACTTAGAAAAATTGCAAACCATAAAAAATTATGATTTAACGCAATTTTTCTAAGTAACCGATTGTTGCCCATTATATCTAAAGATCAAAGCCTATATCACTTCTATAATATTTATCCTCGAAATCAATGATGTTTGCTCCTTGAAAAGAGAATGCCAGTGCTTCCTCTTTGTTTGAACCGTAAGAACTGACAGCTATGACTCTTCCTCCCGAGGTTATAACTTCGCCCTTATCGTTGATAGAAGTTCCCGCATGGAAAATAATACTATTCTCAACATTATCCAATCCTGAGATGGTAAACCCCTTACGGTATTCTTTAGGATAACCGCCCGAAGCCAACATTACACAAACAGCCGTACGCTTGTCTATTTCAACCTGTTTTTGATCCAGATTACCATTAGACACTCCGTTGAAAAGATCTACCAGATCGCTTTTTAGTCTTAACATAATGCTCTCTGTCTCGGGATCACCCATTCTGATATTGTATTCAATTACCATAGGGTTGTTGTCAACATTTATAAGACCAAAAAATATAAATCCTTTATAATCGATATTCTCTTTTGCAAGACCATTTATTGTTGGGCGTATAATTCTATCTTCCACCTTTTTCATCCACTCCTTAGTGGCGAAGGGCACAGGAGAAATAGATCCCATTCCGCCAGTATTAAGCCCCGTATCATTTTCGCCTATTCGTTTATAATCTTTTGCCTCTGGCAATATTTTATAGCTCTTCCCATCAGTTAACACAAATACAGAGCATTCCACTCCGTTAAGAAACTCTTCAATTACCACTTTTTTTGATGCTTGACCAAACATACCTCTCAACATAGATTCTAATTCTTTTTCAGCCTCTTCTAATGAAGAGAGAATCAAAACTCCTTTTCCGGCACAAATTCCGTCGGCTTTAAGAACATATGGGGAAGAGAGAGTCCGAAGGAATTGTTTTCCTTGCTCTAAACTATCCAAAGTAAAGGTTTCGTAAGCAGCAGTAGGAATATTATGGCGTTTCATAAACTGCTTGGCAAAATCTTTACTTCCTTCAAGAGAAGCCCCTTTTTTTGAAGGACCAATTATAGATATACCATTTAGCTCAGGGTCGTTTTTAAAAAAATCACCTATACCTTTTACAAGTGGATCTTCCGGCCCTACAACAACCATATTAACCCTATTGGTTAGAACAAATTTTTTTATGGATTTAAAATCATCAATCGCAATTGCCACATTTTCGCCTGAATTAATGGTTCCGGCATTTCCGGGAGCTATGAAAAGTTTTTCTAAAAGTGGGCTTTGAGCAATCTTCCATGCAATAGCATGTTCTCTTCCTCCACTTCCTAAGAGTAGAATTCTCATTTTGTGATAATATATTATTTAATATTTCCCGGATTTTTTTATTTTGCCACGAATAGGTCTATCTCTATCCTTTTGGAATGGTCTATTTCTCTCATTTTGAGAATTACCACTTCTGCTCGTTGCCTTTTTATCGGCAGTTCTGGCTTTCTGTTTTAAAGTGCTTGTGCGCCTTGTGGGAGTACCTCTTTGAATAAGATGAGATCCATCTTTGCGAAACTCGTTATATTTACCGGAAAACAGTTCGTATTTTCTGAATTCACAAGGAAGGGCTCCATTAAATAGAGGGATCTTGACCGATGGTTTTAGTCCTATTTTTTCAAAACATTCATAACGGTAGCTTATTATCCAAGCATTATTTCCTTGAAATGCATGTTTTAATCGCTCTCCAATTACAGAATAGAGTTCGAAAAGATCATCCACGTTAAATCTTTCACCATACGGAGGATTTACTACCATTATAGACTTTTTTTTGAACGAGGTAAAATCTCTAATATCTTTTACCTTAAACTCAATCTCTTTTGTTAAACCGGCAGCCTTTGCGTTGCGTTTAGCAGTTGCTATAGCTTTTGGATCTTTATCAAATCCAAATATTTGTCCATTAAAGGGCTTTTCAGCTGAGTCGTCATTATAGATTGTTTCAAAAAGTTCTTTGTCAAAATCGTTCCATTTTTCAAAAGCAAATCTTTTTCTGAATAATCCCGGAGCCATGTTGCGAGCTATCAAGGCAGCTTCTATTGGGATTGTTCCGGAACCGCACATAGGATCAACAAAATCGCATTCACCATGCCAACCAGTCATAAGAATCATTCCGGCTGCAAGAACCTCGTTAAGAGGGGCTTCGACTGCCTCTTGTCTATATCCTCTTCTATGTAGTGACTCACCAGAGCTATCAAGTGAAAGAGAACAATCTTCGTGAGATATGTGTATATGAAAGATAAGGTCAGGGTTAGTGACACTTACATTTGGTCGTTTACCTGTTTTTTCACGAAAATAATCAGCTATTGCATCTTTCACCCTATAGGCTACAAATTTTGAATGCCTAAAATTCTCGCTATTGACTACTGAGTCTACAGCAAAACTGGAGGTTTGGGACATATAATTTTCCCAGTTTACGTTTTTACAAATGGAATATACCTCATCGGCGGTGTTAGCTTTGAAGTGAAGAAAGGGCTTAAGTATACGAATAGCAGTCCTTAGGTGAAAATTTGCTTTGTACATTATTTTCGTATTGCCCGAGAAAGAGACCATTCGGTTTCCTATTATTATATTATTTGCGCCTATGCTGATAAGCTCTTTAGCCAAAATATCCTCTAAACCTTGGAAAGTTTTGGCAATCATTTCAAATTCCTTCATTTTTTCTGTAAAATTTTAGCTCCAGCAGGTACGTCTTCAGTAATCCAAATATTACCCCCTATTACAGCACCTTTACCTATAGTGACTCTGCCCAAGATAGATGAATTGCTATATACAATAACATTATCCTCAAGAATAGGATGTCGGGGAATACCCTTAATAGGGTTTCCATTACTGTCGAGTGGAAAACTTTTTGCTCCTAATGTTACACCTTGATACAGCTTGACGTGATTCCCAATAATGCTTGTGGCTCCTATTACAACACCCGTACCATGGTCTATAGTGAAGTGATGGCCGATTTCGGCACCTGGGTGAATATCAATACCAGTTTCACTGTGAGCCAGTTCAGAAATAATTCTGGGAATTAGTGGAACCCCTAGTTTTAGAAGTTCGTGTGCAAAACGGAAATTACTTATCGCTCTTATGTCAGGGTAACATATTATAATCTCACCATAATTAGTTGCAGCAGGATCTCCATTATAAGTGGCAATAACGTCAGTAGATAGAATTTGTCTCAGTTCCGGAAGTTTTTGAATAAATTTTGCTGCAATTTTTTTCGATTTTATCCTGCATTCCTCTACAGAGGGAACGTCGGTATCGTAAGTGCCAAAACAGAGGCCGGCTTGCACTTGGTCTGTAAGTAATGTGAAGAGTTCTTCTACACCTACTCCTATATGATAATACATATTCGTGCTGTTAACTTGGGTGTTGCCAAAATAACCTGGAAAAATTATAGACCTAGCAAGCTCTACAATTCTGCAAAGTACAGGAGCAGAAGGAATAGGATCACCATCTCTATGACGATGGAACAGTTCTTTGTAAGAGTCTATTTCTGAAAGGCGGCTTACTGTTTTATTCAAAATATTTGAGAATTCCATCACTTAGGCGAATTAAACTACAAAGTAACGGAAAAAAAGAGGTAAAGCCAACGGTTACACTCTTTTTATATTTATATTTAGTTATGTTGCCGGATAAATAACAGATGTTAATAACATAAAAATAGGTAGTAGAGTTATGTAAAACTCTGTTCCTTCAAAAATAATTTATTTTTGTTTAACAGTTAGTAGAAGTAAGATATTTGCTGAAATTTCAATATCCGGGTATATTTGCGTGCGGACAAAATATAATTATGAATCAGTATAAATAGAGACTATTATAACTATAATAAAATGGCTAAAGTGGCAAAAAAAATTTCAATATTAACTGTACTAGTGATAGTAATTTTTCTATTTATCTCCTTTTCTAAGAGTATAGAGAACAGTATGTTTGATCAAAAAAATCAGATAGACGAGAAAAAAATCACTTATGTGGGCAATCCTCCTCCGGTGCCGGAATTTGTTGTTTTTGCCGGTGACACCATATTATTAAACCGCGCTGATCTTAGAGAAAGAATGGATAGAGAATTGGTAGCGTTTACTTTTGCCCATTCAACCTCTGTTTTAATAGTAAAGAGAGCCAATAGATTTTTCCCCATAATAGAGCCATTGCTTAAAGAGAATGGAATTCCGGAAGATTTAAAATATCTTATGGCGATAGAGAGTAATATAGATCCTACTGCACTCTCTTCAGCAGGAGCTGCGGGGCTTTGGCAGTTTATGCAGGCTACCGGACGTTCTTGTGGTCTTGAGATAAATGCCAATGTGGATGAGCGTTACAATACAGAGGCAGCAACTAAAGCGGCATGTGTCTATTTAAGAGACTCTTATAACAAATATAACGATTGGATAACTGTGGCTGCCAGTTATAACGCTGGACAGCAGGGAATTTCTAAAAGGTTGGAAAAACAACGCCAAATTAGTGCCATTGATTTATGGCTTGTCGAGGAGACTTCTCGCTATATGTTTCGTATTTTAGCCGCGAAAATGCTTTTGGAAAATCCGGGATCATTTGGATTTTATTTTACAAAAGAGCAGCTTTATCCCTTTATTCCACCTAAAGAAGTGTTAATAGTAGACTATTCTATACCCTGTTTAGTGGATTTTGCAGAGGCTAGAGGTATAACATATGCTCAGCTTAAGAGAGCCAATCTGTGGCTTAGAGAGGACAAATTGAATAACAGCTCAAAAAAGAGATATAAGATCATCATCCCAGATGTTGAATCAGAAAATTATGATCCTGCATTTACCAATGTTTTCTATAACTCCTGGATAAATTAATCTAATCTTTTATATATC
>DASRNO010000024.1:0-26959 GCA_035647375.1 Bacteroidaceae bacterium | reverse complement strand
GAAGAAAAAGGAGTCCTATATCAAAGTTTGTATATTAATTTACTCGATATTTAGTAATACCATCTCTTAAAAAGCTCACTATCTGATTAGCAGCCGCTATTCCGGCATTATTATTAGCTTCGGCTGTCTGTGCTCCCATCTTTTTGGGAGTTGAAAAATATCTATCAGGAAACAGCTTCTGTAATTTTTCCGATACTGCCGGCCGTATATCAGTGACAAATTTGAAATCTTCACGTTTTTGCATAAATTGAACAAGATGCTTCTCATTTATCACCTCTTTACGGGCAGTGTTTATTAAAATAGCGTTCTTTGGCATATTGGACAACAGAGGCATATTAATCGAATTAATCGTCTCTGTAGTAGCAGGAAGATGCAAAGATACAATCTGGCAAGTTTTGTAAAGACTCTCAACAGAATCTAACGGAGTTACACCACATTGTTCAATATAATCATTAGAACAATAGGCATCATAAGCAAAAACATCCATACCGAAACCTTTGGCTATTCTAGCTACACCTCTTCCCACATTTCCAAAAGCATGAATTCCAAGTTTTTTACCCATTAGCTCTAATCCCGACGTGCCATTATAAAAATTACGAGCTGCGTACACTAACATGCCAAAAACCAATTCAGCAACAGCATTAGCATTCTGTCCAGGGGTGTTCATAACACACACACCATTATTAGTTGCAGTTTCAAGGTCAACATTATCATATCCGGCACCAGCTCTAACCAAAATTTTAAGATTTTTAGCTGCATTAAAAACCTCTGAATCAATAACATCACTCCTAATAATAATTGCTTCTACATCAGCAACTGCATTAATAAGAGATCTCTTGTCGGTATATTTTTCTAACAGAATCAATTCGTAACCCGCATCCTCTACAACAGAGCGAATAGCCTCTATAGCTCCATTTGCAAAGGGTTTTGAAGTTGCAAGTAATATTTTCATATCTTCAATATTTCTCTTCAAATTCTCTCATACAATCAACCAGAACTTTAACACTCTCCAAAGATAGAGCGTTATAACAAGAGGCACGAAATCCTCCAACAGATCTGTGTCCTTTAATTCCTTCAATCCCTTTTGCAATTGAAAGCTTTAAAAAATCATTCTCAAGCTCTTTATACTCTTCAGCCATAACCCAGCATATATTCATGTATGAACGATCCTCCTGTGCTGCTGTTCCAACAAACATCCTGTTTCTATCAATTTCACTATATAGCATATCCGCACGGGTTAAAGCTCTCTTTGCCATCTCTGTAACTCCTCCCTGTTTTTTTAACCAACGTAAAGACATTAGTGCAGAATAGATTGTAAATGTAGGTGGTGTGTTAAACATCGATCCCTGTTCTATATGAACCCTATAATCCAGTATAGAGGGAATATGTCGGGTAACTTTTCCCAAAGCTTCATCTCTTATAATTAAAAATGCCATTCCCGAGGGAGCCAAATTTTTCTGTGCTCCACCATATATACAATCATATTTACTCACATCTACCGGACGGGAAAAAATATCAGAAGACATGTCAGAAATAAGCTTAACCGGACTATCAAGATCTTTACGAATCTCCGTTCCATAAATTGTATTATTTGTTGTGTAATGGAAATAATCCACATCGGCCGGTACAACAAAGTTTTTAGGAATATAGGAGTAGTTCTTATCTGCCGAAGAGGCAACCTCTACAATCTCTCCAAAAATCTCGGCCTCTTTTTGAGCTTTTTTTGCCCAAATGCCGGTATTAAGATAAGCGGCTCTATTTTGGAGAAAATTATATGGAACTCTACAGAATTCCATACTTGCACCCCCCGACAAAAAAACCACCGAAAACCCTTCCGGAACATCTAAAACCTCTTTTACTAAAGCGACAGCCTCGTCAACTATCGGTTTAAACTCATTTGAGCGGTGACTGATTGAAAGAAGTGATATACCTGTTCCTAGGAAATCACACACAGAGTGTGCCGATTTTTCAACCACTTCTTGAGGCAGTACTGCGGGGCCCGCACAAAAATTGTGTTTCATACCTGAATTAATATTTAAAATATTTTTATATACGCTGCAAATTTACCGCCAATAATTTTACTAAGCAATTGTTTTGAATAAAAAAAATGATGAGAAAATAAATGATATACTGGAAAAATTCATTAAAAAACGCACATTGACTAGCAAAATGACACCTATTCCTGTATAATTGCAGCATTATGTCGAAACCAAATAGTGAATTTAACCATCATGTTTGAGTAAAGGTTACAATATGATAATTGTTATTTTTAAAAAAAAGGACGACTTAAACAGTCGTCCCAAATAAATTAGATTTTTATTGTTTAACTATCCAAAATCATCAAACATTATTGAGCTATCTTCAACACCCAAATTATAAAGCATAGAAGATACAGCTTTTGACATAGGTCCCGGACCACACATATAATACTCCACATCTTCAGGTGCCTCGTGATTAACCAAATAGGTATCATGTAACACTTGATGAACAAAACCTGCTGTGTATTTTACACCTGCAGAGTCGGCTGCCGGATCCGGACAATCTAAAGCAAGATTAAATGAGAAATTCGGAAACTCTTTCTCAATTTGCAAAAAATCCTCAAGATAGAATACCTCATTCAAAGCTCTAGCTCCATAAAAATAGGACATCTTTCTATTTTTTATCTGAAGTGTTTTAGTCAAATGCATTATTTGTGCCCTAAGCGGAGCCATACCAGCACCTCCTCCAATCCATATCATCTCTTTTTCTGAGTCTAATATGGGGTGGAAATCCCCATAAGGACCACTCATCATAACCTTATCACCCGGTTTTAGACTAAAAATATAAGAAGAGGCTATTCCGGCAGGAACATCCACAAATCCCACCTCAGGTTTTGGTTTGAAAGGCGGAGTGGCAATTCTTACGGTAAGCATTATACGATCACCTTCTGCTGGATAATTTGCCATTGAGTAGGCTCTAACAGTAGATTCATCGTTAGAGGCTTTAAGCGAGAATAGTCCGAACCTGTTCCATGCAGGAAGATATGTATCTCCAATAAGAGATTTATCAAAATCTTTGTCATAATCAATCTGATATTCGGGAATTTTTATTTGAACATAGCTTCCCGGAATAAAATCCAAATGCTCTCCCTTGGGTAATTTAACAACAAACTCTTTAATAAACGATGCTACATTCAAATTGGAAATAACCTCACACTCCCACTCTTTTACCCCCATAACACTTTCAGGAACAAGAATAGAAATATCATTCTTAACCTTGAGCTGGCAGCTTAAACGCCAATTATCCTTAATCTGTTTGCGGGTAAAATATATCTTTTCGGAGTCAAGAATTTCGCCTCCTCCCTCTACAACCCGACACTTACACTGGGCACATGAGCCTTTTCCACCACAAGCCGATGACAAATAGACTCCATTTTCAGACAAAGTATTCAATAGAGTATAACCAGAGTTAACATAAAGTTTTTTCTCTCCATTGATAGTTATTTCTACTTTACCCGAAGGTATTAGATATTTCTTAGCTACAAGCAGTATAACCACTAATAAAAGAATAACAACTAAGAATACAATTATGCTAGATAAATATAAATTCATATCCCTTATTTACTTAAATATTATAGCGCTAAACCTGAAAAACACATGAAAGCCATAGCCATCAATCCTACCGTAATAAATGATATTCCTATACCTTTTAGAGGTTTTGGGACATCACTATATTCTAGTTTTTCACGGATAGCCGCTAAACAGACTATAGCTAAAAGCCAACCAATTCCTGAACCCAGCGCAAAAGAGATAGAATCACCAAAGTTGCGGATAGCCTGAGTATTTGAGGGATCCATCTCAATTCTCTGCTGCATAAACAGAGATCCGCCCATTATTGCACAATTAACTGCAATTAGAGGAAGGAATATACCCAATGAGCCATAGAGTGATGGTGTAAATCTCTCAATTATCATTTCTACCAACTGAGTAATACCGGCAATAACTGCTATAAAAAGAATAAAACTCAGAAAAGAGAGGTCTACTCCTTCTATAATACAATCCGGTCCCAGAATTTTTGTCTGAAGAAGGTAATTCACCGGAAGAGTAATAAGCTGCACAAATATCACAGCCACTCCTAAACCAAAAGCTGTCTTTACATTTTTAGAGACCGCCAGATACGAACACATTCCCAAAAAGAATGCGAATATCATATTGTCGACAAAAATCGATCTTACAAATAAACTAAAAAAATGTTCCATAATTACGTTTAAATTATAGCTCCTGTAAATCTTTGTTCCTTGCTCTTTGGATCCAGATTATACAACCCACCAAAATCAATGCCATAGGAGGCATCAGCATAAGACCATTATTAAGATAACCATTCTGATAAAACCAATCCGGTATCACTTTAATATCAAATAGAGTTCCGCTTCCAAATAGTTCTCTAACAAATGCTACCGCAACAAGTATTCCCGCATACCCTATTCCATTTCCTATTCCGTCAAGAAAAGATTCATAAGGCCTGTTCTGCATTGCAAAAGCCTCTAAACGTCCCATTAGAATACAGTTTGTTATTATCAAACCCACATATACAGAAAGCTGCACACTCACATCATAGGCAAACGCTTTCAGAATCTCGCTAACAATAGTTACAAGAGTAGCTACCACAACAAGCTGAACAATAATTCTTATTCTGTTAGGAATACTCTTTCTTAGTATAGAGATGATAACATTCGATAAAGCCACTATAATTACCACAGATAATCCCATAACAATTGCCGGTTTTAATTTAGCGGTTACAGCAAGTGCTGAACAGACACCCAATACTTGAACAGTAACAGGATTGTTCAACCATACGGGTGTTTTAAATATCTCTTTATTTTTCTTAAGCATATCTTTCTATCATATTTAATTATCAGATTCAACAATAATATAATCACCATTTTGGTTCTTCAGAAATGACTGATAAACTGTAAGAGATTTTTTTATCATGTCATCAACACCGTTTGAAGTTATAGTAGAGCCAGACATTCCGTCCACCTCGAATGTTTTATCTTTTGCCTTACCTGATTTAGTTACAGTAATTGCCAGTGTTTCATTATCAAACAATTTTTTGCCAATAAATTGTTTTTGAAAATTTTCCGACGACATCTCTGCTCCCAATCCGGGAGTCTCAGATGCATGAGAAAAATATACACCATAAATGCTGTTTTTATCGGCATTTATAGCCACATATCCCCAAATAGGGCCCCATAACCCGAGTCCATTCATAGGTAAAATATATTTTGTCTCACTATTCACTTCAGCAATAAAAATGTGGAATCTACCTGCATCAAACTCTTGCTTGTAACTAATGCTAAATTCTTTTGGATCATTAAGTAACAATTGACCGTCAGGCTGAAGAAGATAGTCACCCTTAATTACGTCACTGTAAGTGGATTCAATATTTTCCGATCCGGCAAGATGTAAAGAAGAGAGTATCTGTTTTTGTGTATCAAGCACAATGTTTTTGTTTTGACGCTCTTTTAGTATCGAAGAGACAAACACCAACAAAAACGCCACAATAACAACCATTATCGTTGCGTATAATATTGTATATAAGTTACCCTCAGTGTTAAAGCTCCATCTATTGGGTTTTATTTCTACGAACTTCGAGGCTGGTGCCTTGCAAACGGGACACTCAACTGGAGGCTCGTTACCTTCGTGAATATAACCACAAACTGTACATTTAAATTTTTTTGTAGCCATTATCCTTATTTATTACTCATTCTTTTAACTCGTTTTCTCACATTCGATTGCACTACCAAATAATCAATCAATGGTGCGAAACAATTTAACAACAAAATAGCTAGCATCATACCCTCTGGATATCCAGGATTCATTACACGTATGCTAATTGCCACTGCACCAATAAGAAAACCATATATATATTTTCCAATAGTTGTTCTGGCCGAAGTAACAGGATCTGTAGCCATAAAGACTGCTCCGAAACAAAATCCGCCAAGAACCAAATGTTGATACCAAGGCATATTTGCCATAGCATTTTCAAGGCCGCCAATATTAAAAAGCATAGCTACCACAGCTCCCCCAACAAATACAGAGAGCATTATCTGCCAACTTGCCACTCCGGTAATAATAAGTAGTAGAGCACCTAACCCTATGGCTATAACGCTCGTTTCGCCAATAGAACCCGGAATAAGCCCAATCACCATATCCCAATTAAACGATAAAGATGCAGCCGATGTAGAAGCAATACCTAGTGGCGTAGCCGTAGTTAATCCATCAACATTTGCTCCAAAGCCTAGTATAGATTGGTCAACTACCCACACCGTATCACCTGAAATCACCGATGGATAGGCAAAGAATATAAATGCTCTAGCAATAAGAGCCACATTTAAAAAATTCATTCCGGTACCACCAAAAATCTCTTTGGCAAAAATCACGGCAAAAGCAACAGCAAGAGCAAGCATCCACAACGGACAAGTAGCGGGAAGAATCAGCGGCAAAATAAAACCTGTAACAAGAAAACCCTCTTGAATCTCCTCATGTTTCCACTGAGCAACCACAAATTCAATAGATAAGCCTACCGCATACGATACAATTATTCTGGGAAGTACAGCAAAAAAACCAAACCAGAACACAGGCCAAAAGTTTAACTCTAACCCAGAGGCGGTAAAATGCTGATAACCTGTATTATACATGCCAAAAAGCAATGCTGGACAAAGAGCTATGACAACCATTATCATAATTCTTTTGCTATCAATAGCATCATGAATATTCACACCCGTCTTAGAAGTAGTAGAGGGTACAAACAGAAAGGTCTCAAAGCCTTCAAAAACAGATCGGAATGCACTTAATTTACCACCCTCCTCAAAATTCGGTCTAAGCCGATCGATAATATTTTTTAACTTCATGTTCTTTTCCTTATTATTTACGCCATTTCTTTACGCAAGTTATCCAAACCTTGACGGACAATGCGTTGAAGTTCAAGTTTAGATGAATCAACAAACTCGCACAAAGCAAAATCCTCGGGTGCCACCTCGTATATTCCGTAAGCCTCCATTTTATCTATATTCCCGGCTATTATAGCTTTAATAAGAAATTCAGGATATATATCCATAGGGAACACTTTATCATATTCTCCCGACATAATCATATGGCGCTCACCTCCTTTAATTCTGGCGTCAATATCATATTTTTTATTAGAGCATAACAGATTGATAATCCAGGAAAAAAAAGTTCTATTCACGCTATAAGAATTAAATCTGGGCATTATCCATCCCATAAACTCATTTATGCTGTCTCCCTCCGGAATCACAGTAATCATATTCGCAAAAGATCCCAAATAACCATCTTTGTTAACTTTTGACCCTGTTAAAACATTGCCATTAATTATACGTATTCCCTGATTATCCACAAGGCGATTCTCAATTATATCAGAAATTTTAGCACCTATTAAGACCCTACTATACGATGGCTTCAACACTTTTGAACCGGCTACCGCTATAAGTCTGGTAAAATCTACATATCCTTTATTAAAGAGTCGTCCAATAAAAATTACAGCTTCCGCATCAATTGTCCATACTATCTCTCCTTTATTAATAGGCTTGATTTTATTAATATGCACACCAACATTTCCGGCAGGATGAGGTCCACTAAACTCATAAAGATCCACGTTTTTGGCCTCTTTTAGACTCTTAGTACTCTGTTTACGGTTAATACCCAATGTGATAGGTGCTATTTTTGCGATTGCACTCAAACCGGTCTGAAAATCCAGTTCATTGCTTTTCAATACAAATTCAAACTCTGGAGCCAAAGGTTTAGAATCGAACGAAGAGATAAAAATATCCCGAGGAGTATCGGATGGATTCGCCACAACATCATAAGGACGTTGACGGAAGAAACCAAATAGACCCGATTCAAGTATAGCCGATCTCACCTGATCGCCTGTCATTGACTGAACACTTTTCACTCCAAATTCTACACGCTTAACTACTGAATCGGCTTGCACCACAATATTCAATACTTTTCGTCTTTCACCTCTATTTATCGCAGTTACAGTACCGCTTATTGGAGAGACAAACTTCACTTCAGGATGGTTCTTGTCCACAAACAGAACCTCTCCAGCTTTTACATACTGTTGCTCTTTTACAACTATACCAGGCGTAATGCCAACAAAATCTCCAGGAGATAGAGCATACGTCTCTGATTTTTTCACTTCGGTAATAACCTGATCCGGCTCACCTAACAACCGTATGTCCAATCCTTTTCTTATTCGAATGAATTCTGACATTTTATATTTAAGTTACATAAAATAAACCACTTTGATTTGAGCCGCTAAATTACAATATTAAATACAATTTCCGTAATTAATTATTCATAATTACTATAAGAATTTAAGCCTCGTTTTCTTACATAATTAACAAAATAGCTAATCATTGACTGTTTTATGCTTTCAAAAATGTATTTTTGTTCCAAATTTAAAAATAGATGTAGAGATGAAATCCGGTTGGAGAGTACACATAATATTGATTATCATATCCATATTATTTATGGGTGGCCATTTTCTAATAAATAGCGAGCCCGTAAAACACCTCACTGCTGGATATCTTGTAACATTGCTCGAAAAAAAATTAGAAACAAAAATAACAGCTGAAAGTGTAGAACTAAAACGTCCATGCGGATTATCTGTAGACAATTTAACTATATTTGGGCTCAATCAAGACACTATAGCATCTTTCCGCTCCGTAACAATAAGAATGAGATTATTGCCTCTTATTCACAAAAAATTGTACATAACAAGTGTTCAACTATCAAAGCCTGAAATTTTTATCCACCAAAATTCTGTAGAAACAGAATCCAATTATCAGTTTCTTTTAGATAAATTTTCTAATAGAGATAGAGTAAAAAACAGGCTGAATATTCGTGTTAATTCTATCATAATAAGAAATGGGAGTGCCAAATACGATATAGAATCTGAATCCGAGACACCCGGAGTTTTCAATCCTTCTCATATTAACATTCAGGGATTATCGGCAATTTTATCCGTCAAAGTCCTTAATCAAGACTCTCTGAGTGTTTTTATTAGACAATTTAGAGTAAGAGAAAAATCAGGATTGATAATTACCGAATTCAAAGGTAGAGCAGAACTCGGAAAAAACAGTACTTTATTACAAGATATCTCATTAAAAAGTACTAACAGTCATTTGTACGCCAATAAAATCGAGATAAAAAAAGGCCTGTCTAATATTAAGACCAACTCTTCTGGCTCTCATTATCTTAATCTGTGCAAATCTTATTTTTCACCTTCAGACATATCAGCTCTATTCCCTAAATTAGCTTCATTTAATGATAGAGTGAATATTTGTGCTAATATTACAGGTAACATACAGCAAATTAATCTCAATCAGCTTGAAATTAGCTCTTCAAAAAAAGAGTTATCCATAACTGGGTCGGGAGTCTTTCAAAATCTGTCTGAAATAGAGAATGTAGAGATAGATAACGCCAAAATTTCCGTTACTGTTAATCCAAACCTCAATTCATATCTACAACAAAAACTCACTGGATTCAAATTCACTATCCCCTCACAGCTTGAAAACTTAGGTAACGCTACCCTTATCTCTAATTTTTCGGGCAATAGCTCCAATTTCCAAACCGATCTCTCTATTAAATCAGACATAGGAATTATCTATGCTTACATTAATTCCGAAAACAAAATTCAAAACCTCACTCTTGATGCCGAAAACATTGATCTTAAAACTGTTACGGGAAATTCCGATCTTGGAAAAGGCTCTCTATCCCTGTCAGCATTGGCAGATGGTCTCTTTTTTAATCAACCCAAAAACATTCAATTTTCATCTCTTATAAACAACCTTGATTATAAAGGATATATATACAAAGGTATGAATATTGAAGGTGATTATATTAACGATACGCTGAGTCTGAATCTTAATTATTTAGACATGAATGCTTATTTTGATTTGGCAGCAAAATATAGCAAAACAGACTCAAACCGTCACTCTCTAACAATGAAAGTAACAACAGATAGTATTAATATGCCGGCTCTAAATCTTATTGACAAAAACGGATTCCAATATTTATCTGCAAATGTTAAGGCAAATGTTTCCGGGAATAATATAGATGATATAAGAGGAGAAATATCCATTGATGATTTAAAATTGTCTGACTCGATCGATCTCTTCTTTTTGAACAATATCACTTTAATGGCTAAAGATGTGTTAAACAATCAAAGAATTATTACTCTTAACACCGATTTTTTATCTTTCGCAATTACCGGAAATTTTTCAACAAACACGCTACCTCAATCGCTCTTCACCATATTTAATCCGGCTCTGCCATCTTTGACCAATTGGACTATAGATAAATTTTATCCGAATTATGCAGAATTAGCTTCAGAAAACATATTTCTTATCGATGTCCGTATTAGAGAGAGCGATTTTTTTGAAAAAATACTTAAAAAACCGTTGGAACTTAGTGGTACAACAACCTTACACTGTTATTTTAACGATTTAAAAAGAGTTTCAGAGATAGAAGTTATCTTGCCACATGTAAAAATCGATAAAAACAAAATTGAAAATACCAGATTGCTTTTAAACCAAGAGGATGACATCTTCTCATTAATGTTGAGAGGTTATTATAAACCAGCTAGCGATACAGCCACTTTTTGTAATCTCTACCTAACAGGGGTTAACAATATAATAGATGGCTCTATTTCTTGGCAGAACGATATAAAAAGTAGATTCGAGGGCTCATTATCCATGCTTGTGAATTTTGGAGAGTATAACAGAGGTGACAAATGGATAAAGAGTCTTTTTCAGATAGACACCACTGCAATTTCGCTTCAAAATACCGACTGGAAAATCTCTTCAACTAATATTGAATCTGACTCTGGGCGCATTGATATCAAAAATTTTAAACTTACACATAACGATCAATTTATTGCAGTTGATGGTGTTGTTTCGGCCGATTCCGGCGATATTATTAACCTGGTTGTCAAAAATATAGAGTTAGAAAAGATGTTAGGTCTGTTCCAAAACAGCAATAACATTGCTAAGGGTGTAGTTTCGGGCAATATTTCCGCTCTATCTCTGCTTGATCAACCGGCATTCTTTGGTCATGTAGATGTTGAAGAGTTCTCGTTTTTTGAATCTTACGGCGGATCACTCCGGTTAGATGCCGAATGGAACAAAATTAAAAACAGGGTTGATATTTCGGCCGAGATGAGTAACAAAGATATCTCTAAATCACTAATAAGTGGTCTTTTCGTGCCTGCTACAAAAGAGATAGATATGAATATAAAAGCCGATAACACAGATATTTACTTCTTAAACAGATTCACTAAAAACATATTTAAAGAGTTAAGTGGAAAAGCCACGGGCAATATAAGATTTTTTGGCAAACCAAAGGAATTTAACTTAGAAGGGATGGCTGTTGTAGAGAATATTATTATGGAACAAAACAATTTAAACACTCTGTTTTTTATTGAGCACGATACTCTTTGGTTTGAAAAAGATCTTATGAATTTTAAAAATATTGACATATCTGACCTAGAGGGCAACAAGGGCAATTTAACCTGCTTAATTAAGCACACAAATCTAAAAAACTTCCATGTAGACTTTATGGCAGACATACATAATATGCTTGTATTGAATCTAATACGTACAGAAAATAGTCCCCTGTTCGCTCGAGTGTACGCTCAAGGTTCTGTAAAATTAAACTCTAATGAAGTCAAAGGGCTCTCTGTTCAGGCAAAAGTAAAGACCGGCCCCGGAACAATATTTGGTTATAACGTAAGCTCCCAAAACGTGGTTGATTACGAGTTTTTGAAAATAGTTGACCGTTCTGCAATTCTTTCGGATGAGGAGGGAAAAAACATCGAACAAAACAATCAAAAAAAGAAGAGAGAAAATCTTAAATTGGACCTTGATATTGAGTGTACAAACGATGCCGACATAACTTTTGTTATGTCCAATTTACATGGTTCTTTTAACGGTTATGGAAATATATCGGCACAGTATAACTCTGTGGACGGCATCTTTTTAAATGGTATTTATAATGTAGATCATGGTATCTGTGATTTGTCTATACAAGATCTGATTAAAAAAGATTTCAATATAATGGAGAATAGTTTTGTTAGATTCAACGGGCCTTCGAATGAAACCGAGCTTAATTTGAAAACTTATCATACTGTTAATTCCGCCTCTATTTACGATCTGGCAGCCGATGCCAACTCCTCCAGTAACGTAAAGGTACGTTGTCTGATGGATATTACAGGTTTAGTAGGGAGTCCCTCTTTTATATTCGACATTGACATGCCACAAGCCACCGCCGAGGAAAAAGAGATTTTAACCAGTGCTACAAGTACAGAAGAACAACGCAACATGCAATTTATGTATCTGTTAGCTGTAGGCAGATTTTACACATACGACTATTCAAATACCGCCTATGCTTACGGCATGAGCCCTAACACCATGGAGGCGCTATTAAACTCTACTGTTAGCGGACAAATCAATAATATCTTATCTCAGCTTTTCCATAGTAGTTCTATAAGTTTATCAAGCAACGTAAGTGCCGGTAGTTATCTTTCTAACAATGCTGATAATATAGTCAACAAGGAGCTTGAGGGTATTCTTGAAGCAAGGCTTCTTAACAACAGGCTTTTAGTTAACGGTAATTTCGGATATCGTGAAAACGCCATGACCAACACATCAAATTTTATCGGTGATTTCGAAGTAAAATGGCTTATGTTTCCCAAACAGGGAGTTAGTCTTAAGGGATATAACAAAAACAACGACAGATATTTTACTAAAACCACACTTACCACACAAGGCGTTGGCATAGTTTTTGAAACCAATTTTGATCGATTTTTCTACATCAGGAGAAGAGATCAATATGGGCGGTTAATAGGAACGAGCGAATAAGACTCTTTTTTCAGAATTTTTACCAGAGTAGATGCATTTACCAAGTTCTGATTTATAATCTAAGGGAATACAACGAATTGTTGCTTTAGTCTCCTCTTTAATTTTTGCTTCAGTCTCCGTATCTCCGTCCCAATGTGCCAAAACAAAATTTCCCTCCTCTATTTTAATCTTAAAATCATTATAAGTGTCAACAACAAACGTATGTTTAGCCCTATAATCAAACGCTTTTTGAAATATTCCCTCCTGAATACTCTCAAGAAGAGCAGGAACTCTATTCTCTATTCCCTCGTAAGGCACCGTCTCTTTCTGAAGAGTGTCACGCCTAAAAAGCTCCACAGTATTATTTTCTAAGTCTCGGAGTCCCATTACAAGTCTAACAGGTATCCCTTTCAGTTCATATTCTGCAAATTTGAATCCGGGACGCTTATTATCTGTTTTATCATATTTTACACTTATCCCCTTCTCTTTTAGTTTATCAATGAGTTTAAGAATTTTAGCATCAATCTTTTCCAAATCTATCTCCGTTTTATATACCGGTACAATAACAACCTGTATTGGAGCAAGTTTTGGAGGTAAAACAAGTCCATTATCATCAGAGTGAGCCATAATCAATGCCCCCATTAAACGTGTTGAAACGCCCCAAGAGGTAGCCCAAACATATTCTAGCTTATTCTCTTTATTAATATATTTTACATCGAAAGCTTTAGCAAAATTTTGGCCCAAAAAATGCGAAGTACCACACTGTAAAGCCTTGCCATCTTGAGTCATAGATTCAATAGTATAAGTTTCTAAGGCTCCGGCAAAACGTTCAGAGGCAGTTTTTACTCCTTTTATAACAGGAATGGCCATATATTTTTCAAGAAATTCCGCATAGAGGTTATGTATTTTTTTAGCCTCTATCTCAGCCTCATTTTTAGTGGCATGTGCCGTATGCCCCTCCTGCCATAAAAATTCTGCCGTTCGTAAAAAAAGACGAGGACGCATCTCCCATCTCATAACATTCGCCCACTGATTGATCAGTATTGGAAGATCTCTATAAGATTTTATCCAATTCTTATAAGTACTCCAAATTATCGTTTCAGAAGTTGGCCTAATAATTAATTCCTCTTCAAGTTTAGCTGCGGGGTCTACTACAACACCACTTCCGTCATCCGAATTTTTTAAACGATAGTGAGAAACAACAGCACACTCCTTTGCAAACCCCTCTACATGTTCAGCCTCTTTACTAAGAAAAGATTTAGGTATAAGTAAGGGAAAATAGGCATTATGGTGGCCTGTCTCTTTAAATTTATCATCCAAAATCCTCTGTATTTTTTCCCATATTGCATAACCGTAAGGTTTTATCACCATACACCCCCTCACAGGTGATTGTTCAGCTAAATCGGCCTTAACCACTAGCTCGTTATACCATTGAGAATAATTATCTTCCCTTTTTGTAAGATTTTTCAACTCTTTTGCCATTCTTTCTTATCAGTAAACAAACAGCGCAAAATTAAATATTTTTTTTGCGTCTCAATTAAATTATTGCCTATTATTAACTCTCTATTTTTTCATCGGTAGATATAGCCTTGATTATTTCGGCATAATATGTTTTTGATACCGGAATAGGTTTAATATCCGGATGTTTAAGTATTACATAATTATTAACCTTATAGTCTTTAAGAAGTTTTATCTTAGTCACATTTATTATAAATGAACGGTGGCAACGAATCATAGTGGTACCCGCTAAACTCTCCTCTATATCTTTTGTCTTACACCGTATCATATAGTGTTGTATCTCTCCCCTATTTTCATAATGTATTTTTACATAGTTCTCTTTAGACTCAAGGTAATATAGAGAATCCAAAGAGATAGTCATTTTGGTAACCTTATTATTATCGCAAAGATTCACCAACTGTTTTTCATTATAACCAGCTCCCCTCTGTGCCCTTCTGTGACGAAGCATCTGCAGCTCTTCTTTTTGCGATCTGATAACAGAATAAAAAGCGAATATAACGTATGGTATGGCCAACATAGTAGCAATACAGTACAATGCTTTGCCCATAATAACAATAAACACTCCTTTTTCCGGTCTAACTATAGCCATGGTATAAGAGGCATAAGAAATAGAGATAGCTATTAACTCCAAGAAGAGCCATATAACATATAGTTTTTTTGTAATTACAATCCTTTTCTGAAGATTGTACATCAATATCTTACTCATAGTAAGAATAGATATAGCAATAATATAAAAAAGCACTGTATGAATCAGAGACTTGGTTCTAAGCAGGTTAAACCAAGTAGTAGATGAGAATGGAGAATATATTAAAAGAAAGAGTATTGAAAACAAAGTTATGAACACAACACTTAATGTCATGTTTTTCTTTTCTAACAAATATTTTGGGACCTCTCGATTTTCTTTTTCCATAGTTGAAAAATCAATTCTTTCGCAAATGTAAACATTTTATTAACGTCGATAAAATTTAATTCGTCCCTTACAGAGGCCTTTTCATCACTTTAATTTCGAATTCGTCACACATATTTGAATAACGTTACTCTTAAAAGTACTTTTGCACAACAATAAAATAAAAAAACATTTTTACAATCTATAATGAAAATAATTGGAACAGGAAGCTCACACCCTTCGTTGACAGTTACCAACAATGATCTTGCTAAATTTCTAGACACAAGCGATGAGTGGATTAAAACCAGAACGGGAATTAGCAGTCGTCAAATTATCTCTAACGAAGATTTGAGAGAGATGTCAACAGAGTCAGCTAAAAAGGCTATAAAAAATGCCGGAATCCAAGCTAAAGAAATTGACTATATATTATGCTCTAGCGTAGTAAGCGAATATATAACTCCGGGCATTAGCAGCCTTGTCCATTCCGACATAGGTGCAAATTGTCCTTGTTTGAATCTAAACGCTGCTTGTACAGGTCTTATTTACGCTATGCAGATAGCGGAATCGTTCTTTCAGTCAGGAGTGGCAAAAACCATTCTTATTATATGTGCTGAAGAACCCAGTCGTATGGTAGACTGGAGTGATAGAGCAATATGTTCACTTTTTGGTGATGGTGCAGGAGCAATTATAGCTAAGAAAAATGAGAAAAATAGTTATATTTACACCAGAAATCAAAGTATTTGCGATGTCTTAAATTATAGACATATTTTTGAATACTCGCCCTTTATAACAAAAGAAGAAAAAGACACTCCACTGTTTATGAAGGGTCCGGAAGTATTTAAACATGCTGTCTCTACCTCGACAAAAGATATAGATATGGCTATAAAAAATACAGGAATTAAGTACGAAGATGTAAAATATTTTATACTTCATCAGGCTAATATTAGAATAATAGAGACCATAGCTAAACTTTTAAAACAGAGTATTGACAAATTTCCTCATAACATTGAAAAATATGGCAACACCTCATCAGCTAGTATTCCTCTATTGTTAGATGAGCTAAATTGCAATAATAAATTACAAAAAGGAGATATTATTGTGCTAAGTGCCTTTGGAGCAGGTTTTACATCGGGAGTAAGCGTTATTGAATGGTAAACTGATAAAATATTAATATGTCAAAAAGAGTTGTAATTACAGGAATGGGAATTATCTCTCCCATAGGCAATAGTATATCAACATATTGGAACAATCTTAAAAATGGAGTTTGCGGTATTGATACTATAACCGCATTTAAAGAATATGATTTACCGGTAAAAATAGCTGGTCAGATTAAGGAGTTTAATGGGGCCAATTGGGGCATTGATAATGCCACTGCCAGAAAAGCCGATAGATACTCTCTGTTAACCTATGCTGCAGCCGCTCAAGCAATGGAAGAGTCGGGATTGATTGCAGGAGATAATATTGACCCGGATAAATTAGGTGTCTATATAGGATCAGGTATCGGTGGTATGACAACTTTTGTAAACGAGAGTAAAAAACTTTTCGACGAGGGTGTACGCCGCATATCTCCGCTATTCATACCAATGATGATATCCAATATGGCTTCGGGTAATATTGCTATAAAATACAATGCACAGGGGCCCTGCTTACCTATCGTTACAGCCTGTGCTACCGGGACCCACTCCATTGGCGAGGCGTTTAGAGCAATTAGCCACGGATATGCCGAAGCAATCATAACGGGAGGATCCGAGGCGGCTATCAATCCACTCTCAATAGGTGGGTTTAACAATAGCAGGGCGTTATCGCGTTCTGAAGACCCCAAACGGGCCTCTTTACCTTTTCATAAAGATCGCGAAGGATTTGTAATAGCAGAAGGTTCAGGAATTTTGGTACTTGAGGAGTATGAGAGAGCAGTAAAAAGAGGTGCTAAAATATATGCAGAAGTTTGTGGATATGGTAATACGTGCGACGCTTATCACTACACCGCTCCAAGACCCGATGGATCGACTGCGGCTAAGGCATTATCAATCTCTCTAAAAGAGGCTGGATTTAACGATTCAGACACTCTTCATATTAACGCCCACGGCACAGGAACACCTCTTAATGATAAATCAGAGACAATAGCCATAAAAATAGCTATTGGAGAGCAGGCTGCGAAAAAATCTATTATATGCTCTACAAAATCAATGACGGGACACATGCTTGGAGCAGCTGGCGGTGCTGAATGTATTGCTACAGTATTAGCCTTAAAAAACGGTATTATTCCCCCCACTATAGGGTTAGATAATATAGATCCGGAGTGCGATTTGGATTATACACCACTAGTAGCCCGTAAAGCTAATATCACTATTGCAATCTCAAATTCATTAGGTTTTGGAGGACATAACGGATGTATAGCAATAAGAAAACTTAAATAATGAAAAGAGAAGAAATTAAAAAGTATTTACCGCATCGTGAACCGATGCTTCTGGTTGACGAAATGAATCTGGATGGAGAGTATGTATTAGCAAAGTATCACGTAAGAGGAGACGAATATTTCCTACAGGGACACTATCCTGGTCATCCGGTAGTTCCCGGTGTAATATTATGCGAAATTATGGGTCAATCTTGCGCTCTGCTTGTCAAAGAATTATTACTCAACCGCACCCCTATGTATGCAGGATTAGATGGTGTAAAATTTAAAAAACCGGTTGTTCCGGGCGATACCGTAAATGTTAAGGCTCGCATTGAGAGTAGTCGTAAATTGATGGTAGTGGTTAATGCCGAGGCCTTTGTGAATGGAGAGATGTGTGTTAAAGGGAAACTCACTTTTGTCATGGTAGATAACGATAAACTTCGTATATGATTATTATAAAATCAGTTAAATAGCCGGCTTTTTAATTATATTTGCGAAAAGCGAGTTATGAAATTTATTAGATTATCCCTTTTTACTCTATCACTTTGCATTATATGCCGTGACCTGACTGCCCAAAGAAACCAAATTTTTCAAGATAACATAAAGACTCTAAAGAGTGTAGTTAACGGAAATTGGGAGCTGTTACCAATTATAATTTTAGGTAGTGATGATAGAATTGAGATCTCTTTCGACGAGATGTCACATGATTATCACCGTTTTACAATTACCCTATCTCATTGTAATTCAGAATGGGAAGAATCGAATCTGTTTGTATCAGACTATTTAGAAGGATTCAACGGAATGCCAATAACAGAATACGAAAAATCGCTTAATACCACTTTTAACTACACCCATTACACATTTACTCTTCCCAACGAAGACTTGAATTTTAAAATATCAGGTAACTATAAAGCATATATAATCGATGAGTCTGCAAACTCTCAAACAGTAGCTATTGCCTGTTTTTCTGTTACCGAACAGGTGGTCTCAATAGATGCAGAGGTTACAAGCAATACGGTTGTCGACATAAACAACGAACATCATCAAGTAGATTTATCTATAAACTATAACAATCTTAATATAGACAATCCCGACAGAGAGATTATTGTAAAAGTTTCTCAGAATCGGCATTTAAACCCAACAAATGTCAATTTATCTCCTACTCATATATCACCCGGAATACTAAAATACACAAACAACAAAAAATTGACCTTTCCAGCCGGAGCAGAATTTAGGAGATTCGAGATTATAAACATGTACGACCACTCCCAAAACATCGATAGAATAGATTTTTTCGACCCCTATTTTCATGCTGTTCTACTAAAAGACAGAATACGTAAAAACTATATGTTTGACAAAGACCATAACGGCCGATTTTTTATCCGTTACAGCCTTGCAAACAATAGCAATATCGAGGCTGATTACCTGTTTCTTCATTTTACTCTTGAATCTGAGCCTGTAAAGGGAGGAGCAGCCTATATTAGCGGCGATTTTACCGGAAACAGCTTAAGTTCAGAATGGAAAATGAATTATAACACCCAAAACAGATGTTACGAAAAAACCGTCTTGATTAAACAAGGAGCCTACGACTACCAATATGTTTGGGTTCCTGAAAATGGAGAAACCGGCCTAACAAACATATTCGAAGGAGATTTTTATGAAACAGAGAATGAATATCTTATTATGGTCTACTACCGTCAAAGCGGATCTAGGTATGATCGTCTTGTAGGCTATTGCAATATAAAAACAGAGTCCAATTAGATAGTATTACTCAATACCTCTTTTTCCACCATTTTTCAAGACGTTCTTTAATTTTTTCTTCTTGTATATTTTGCTGCGGTTGCCAAAATTGACAATCTTTAATATCATTTGGAAGGAATTGCTGTTCTACAAAATTATTCTCATAATCATGCGCGTATTTATAACCTTCACCATAACCAAGCTCCTTCATCAATTCTGTGGGAGCATTTCTTAGATAAAGAGGCACAGGTAGATTACCCGTCTCCGCTACCTTTTTTAAAGCTGCTTCAATTCCCATATAGGCTGAATTACTTTTTTGACTAGTAGCTAGATATACAGTGGCTTCAGCCAGGGGGATTCTGCCCTCCGGAAAACCAAGTTTAGTTACAGCATCAAAAGCGGCATTTGCCAAAAGTAATGCATTGGGATTAGCCAACCCCACATCCTCAGCCGCCGATATAACCAATCTTCTGGCAATAAAAACCGGATCCTCTCCGCTCTTCACCATTCTAGCCAGCCAATATAGAGCAGCATCAGGATCGCTTCCTCTTATAGATTTTATAAAAGCAGATATTATGTCATAATGCATCTCTCCATCCTTATCGTAAGAGAGAGGATTTAGCTGAAGTCTCTCATATACTTTATTATCTGTAATCTCTATATACTCATCCCCTTCTGACTCCACCAACAACTCAAGAATATTAAGTATTTTTCTAGCATCTCCCCCGGAAAATCTCAACATCGCTGTTGTTTCAGTAAACACTATCTCCTTATTCTTTAAAACTCTATCCGTTTTAACCGCTCTATCTACCAATTCGAGTAACTCCTCCTTATTAAGCGAATTAAGCAGATAGACCTGACATCTAGATAGCAGTGGGCTAATAACCTCAAACGAAGGATTCTCTGTTGTAGCACCAATTAGCGTTACCAGCCCGGTTTCCACGGCATTTAAAAGAGAATCCTGTTGAGATTTATTAAAACGGTGTATCTCATCAATAAAAAGAATAGGACTCCCTTTATCGAATAAATTGGATTTTTTTGCTCTCTCAATAACATCTCTCACATCTTTTACTCCTGCTGAAACAGCGCTTATAGTAAAAAAGGGAAGTTCCAGTTGTGATGCTATTATATGCGCCAGTGTAGTCTTTCCGGTACCCGGTGGTCCCCATAAGATAAAAGAAGAGATGCGTCCAGAATCTATCATCTTGCGGAGTATTGCTCCCTCTCCAACAAGATGTTTCTGACCAGAATATTCATTCAGATTTAAAGGTCTCATTCGTTCAGCCAAAGGTGTCATACATCTATTTTTTATCTACGCAAATGTATCTATTTCATTTACTAAAGTCAAATAATTCTGAATCTGTTTTAATATCTGTAATATTGAATTAAATCAGAATTAATCGAAAATATAGGAGTCTATATTATTATTCGTGAACATTTTTTACCTTTACAGATAAAAAAAATGCTCTCTATTCTCATTCCCGAATTTAACTGGGATTGTTATCTCCTTGTTCACAAATTATGGAGTCAAGCCATTCACCTCAAAATAAATTTTGAGATAATTGTTGCAGACGATCTCTCCAACAATTATGATATTTTATTGAAAAATAGAAAAATCAACGATTTAAAATACTGCTCTTTCATTGAACTGGAACAATCTCTTGGTAGAGCATCCATTAGAAACTGGCTTGCCGATAAATCTAAATACTCTACTCTTCTGTTTCTAGATTGCGATGCCAGAGTAGAATCTGATAATTTTATAAAAATATATCTTCAAAATGCCTCTTTAGCTAGTGTAGTGTGTGGTGGAGTAATTCACCCCAATGAATTACCTTCAAAAGGAATGGAACTTAGATATAAATATGAAAAGAAAGCAGATAAAAAAAGAACTGCATACTATAGGAACAAAAAAAAATACTCAAACTTCACCACATTCTCTTTTTTAATAGATAGAAAAATTTTTATGTCGATTAAATTCGATGAGAAGATAAAACATTATGGATACGAAGATGTTATTTTTGGTGCTACTCTACAAGAGAGAGAAGTCTCTATTATACATATAGACAATCCTCTGATACATTTAGGAATTGAATCTAACGCTCTATTTTTAGAAAAAACCCGTGAATCATTAATTTCTCTTTTGGGATCGCACGATAAAATAAGAGATAAAAGCACCTTACTCTTAAAATACACCTCTCTAAAGAGAGCAGGGTTTAGACCTATCATACTACTCTTCTGGAGAGTATTTAAAAAACCTATAAACTCAAATCTAAATAGTTCCAGGCCTCTGTTACTCCTTTTTTCTATATATAAACTCTGTTATTTATCTCAAATTGACAAAATAAAATCTACAACCAAAAAATAATTTTTTCTCACACTCTTTTCTCCTCAAACAGCCATCTTATCAGAATTATACAAAAAGTAACATTTTATTCTTATAAAAAACGGAAAAAGAAGAGTAACTTTGTCGTCAGATAATTTCTCATAATATGGTAGACAACAATAAAAAAAAGAGCCTAAATTTCATAGAAGAGCTTGTTGAGAAAGATCTTAGAGAGGGTAAAAATGGAGGAAGAGTTCAAACACGTTTTCCGCCTGAACCAAACGGTTATCTTCACATTGGTCATGCTAAAGCTATTTGTATTGATTTTGGTATAGCTCAAAAATACAACGGAGTGTGCAACTTGCGTTTCGACGACACCAATCCCACCAAAGAAGATGTAGAATATGTTGATGCAATAAAAGAAGATATCCAATGGCTTGGATATCAATGGGAAAATGTTTTTTATGCTTCCGACTACTTCCAACAGCTTTGGGATTTTGCCATAGACTTAATAAAAGAGGGTAAAGCATATATTGATCAGCAGTCACAAGATGATATAGCAGCCCAAAAAGGGACCCCTACTAAACCGGGTGTTGAAAGTCCATATAGAAATAGACCTATAAACGAAAATCTCGAACTATTTGAACTTATGAATAGTGATCATGCCAAAGAAGGCTCTATGGTACTTAGGGCAAAAATTGACATGAGTAGCCCAAATATGCATTTACGAGATCCTATACTATATAGAATTGTTAAAACTCCGCATCACCGTACAGGCGATAAGTGGAAATCTTATCCTATGTATGACTTTGCCCATGGCCAAAGTGATTTTTTTGAAGGAGTCACACACTCTCTTTGTACTCTTGAGTTCGTGTCGCACCGTCCTCTGTACGAATTACTTGTTGATTGGTTAAAAAAAGGTCAAGATCTAGATGACAACCGACCTGTACAGACAGAATTCAACAAGCTAAATCTAAGTTATACCCTACTGAGTAAGAGAAACTTACTAACACTGGTAAAAGAGGGGTTGGTAAATGGGTGGGACGATCCGCGAATGCCCACTTTGAGAGGAATCAGAAGACGTGGTTTTACTCCCCGCTCAATAAAAATGTTCATAGACAGAATTGGTTATACACGCTATGATGCACTCAACGACATAGCATTGTTGGAGTCGGCCGTAAGAGAAGATCTGAATGCCACAGCCACCAGAGTCTCTGCAGTAATAGATCCAATCAAATTAATTATTAAGAACTATCCGGAAGATTTAATTGAAAATCTTGAGGCTATAAATAATCCTGGAGATCCATCAGCCGGTTCTCATAATATTTCCTTTAGCCGTGAACTATGGATTGAGCGTGATGATTTCCTTGAAGATGCTCCAAAAAATTATTTTCGTCTTACTCCAGGCCGTAAAACCCGTCTAAAAAACTCCTATATAGTGTTATGTACCGGATGTAAAAAAGACAAAGATGGTTTAGTTGAAGAGGTGTATTGCGAATATATTCCTCAAACCCGAACCGGGCAAAAAAATAGTAACATCAAAGTTAAAGGCACAATTCACTGGGTAAGTGTAAAACACGCCATTACTGCCGAAGTTAGACTTTACGGCCGATTATGGCAAGTTGAGAATCCATACGATGAAATAAACAAATTGAGTCAGGAAGAGAATATTTCCATTTTAGAAGCGATGAAAAGAATAATAAATACCGACTCTCTACAGATTAGGGAAAAATGTTATGTAGAGGAATATTTGGCAGATACAAAGCCGTTTGATCATTTTCAATTTCAAAGAATAGGATATTTCAGTACTGATCAAGATTCCACATCCAACAAATTAGTTTTTAATAGAACCGTCTCTTTAAGAGACACATGGAGTAAACTTAAAGAGAAAAAAAATAGATGAAGGATGATCAATCCACATATTTTGATAGCAAAGAGTTTACAGAATCTCTAGAGCGATATGAGAATATGGAGCTCTACGGAGTCATCGACTACTTTGACGGAGATGAGATTGCCGATATTGCCGATTATTATTTTAGAGTAAACCAGTTTCAAAAATCGGAAAAAGCTATAGAATTTGGTTTAAAACTTCATCCCGATAACGTTGATTTACTTATTTCCAAAGCCAGTAATTTTCTATCTCAAGGAAAAAACTCCGAAGCACGTGTTATATCCGAATCCATTTGTGATTCGGGTAATCAGGAGCTTTTGTTTCTTAAAGGAGAGATTGAACTAAGTGAAGGAAACAATGAATTGGCAAATGTCTATTTTCACCACTCCTTAGATACAGATAAGTATGATAAAGGATTAATGAGCGATATCATAATTAAATTTTTAGATCATCGTTCATTTATTATGGCTCAGGATTGGCTTGATAAAGCATTAGCTCTATTCCCCGACTCAAAAACATTCAACGAATTACAAGCCGACCTCTATTACGAGAACAAAGAGTTCGATCTAGCTATAGAGGCCTTCAATAAACTTTTAGACGAATTTGCTTACGATACCTACTATTGGGAGCAGCTAGGAAGAATTTATTTTGAACTTGGGAATTGGCCTAAATCAAAAGAGTGTTTCGAATTTATAGAGGCCATTGACAATTCAAACGAGTATTCACACATCATGAAGGCACATTGTGTTCTGGCTTTAAACGATTTTCCAGAGGCAGAGCGGCTTTTTAAAACACTTCATGAAAGCAATCCATACTCTTCAACTATACTCTACTTCTACGCTCTATGCCTAAGCAAAAGACCTTCTGACGCCGATTCTTACAATTATTTTATTAAAGCAATAGAAATCTCTGATGGTAACGAACCGGGAGAAGTGTTCATTCAGATGCATATTCAAGCAGCAATCTCTCTGCTTAAAAACAACCATCCTGACAAAGCATTAGAATATATAGAATTGGCTCTTAAAATAATCTCTAATGACAGCGAGTCGCTAATAGTAAAAGGGAAAATACTTCTTGAATTAAATAGGTTAGACAAAGCTAAAGATTGTTTTTTAAAAGCCATTGAAGAGGGGATAGACTTAGACGATGAAATTTTAAAAACTCTTATTTTTTCTTTTATTGAAAACAACAACTTTGAGCTCTCCTATAATCTCTTAACAAAACTATTCAATAAACAAGAGAGTATAGAATCAGATTTTAATACACTATTGCCTATTTTTGCCCTATGTTGTTGGGTTTTAGATAAAAGTGAGTTTATAGATATTTTCACAGAGTCTTATACTTTTGACAAATATCTTACACTCTCTACATTCAGCTTTGAACAGGAAAAAACTCTTACAGAGGCAATCGATTATCTAACAACTTTAAAAAGTGCAGAAAAGCCTATCATTAATAAACAAATATAACAATGGAATCACTCCCTTTAATACAGTGGTGTCTTAATAATTTGAATTACTGGACCATAACATTACTTATGACAATAGAAAGCACTGCGATTCCATTTCCCTCAGAGATAGTTGTTCCTCCGGCTGCCTATCAGGCCGCTTCTACAGGAGCAATGTCTATTCCCCTAATAATTTTATTTGCCACTATAGGAGCATGCTTGGGAGCATTAATCAACTATTACGTCTCGCTTTTTGTTGGTAAACCCCTTGTATATAAATTTGCTAACAGTCGCCTGGGGCACATAATGCTTTTGGATGAAGAAAAAATAAAAAAAGCCGAAGCCTTTTTTTATAAACACGGAACAGTTTCCACATTTATAGGAAGATTAATACCTGTAATAAGACAGCTTATATCAATACCGGCAGGATTAGCCAAAATGCCAATATGGAAATTTATAGGTTACACTGCTCTGGGTGCAGGTATATGGAATGTAATACTCGCTATGCTGGGTTATTATTTAGAAAAAATTATTCCTGCAGACAAGCTCAATGATACGGTTGCTAAACACAGCCATGTGATTAGTATAGGAATTATTATAATTTTAGTAGCAGTATTAATATTTATAATTCATAGGGCAAGAAAAACAGAGAAAAAGAGATAATAGCCAACCATTGAGACATTTTTAGCCTCTTCTCTTATTCAGAAAAATTTTTAATTAACTGCTCGTCCAACATATTGCACACAAGTAATTGGTTGTCATGTTCAGCCACTATACAATCACGCATTCCTATCACTACAACCTTTTTTTCTTGGTTTGAGAAAACCATACAGTTATCACTCTTATAAATAGATATATTTTTCCCTATCACAGCATTACTACGTAAATCTTTAGTTTGTTGAATATAGAGAGACCCCCATGTACCCAGATCGCTCCACCCAAAATCTGCAGGAAAAACAAACACATCTTCGGCATACTCCATTATTGCGTAATCAACAGATATATTTTCACATTGCGGAAATTTTTCATCAACAACCTGTTGTTCTTTATCTGTGTAGAATATTGGCAACATCGATTCAAAAATCTTGGCAATAGAGGGTTGATATACTCTAAATGCGTTTATCACCGTATGAACATTCCATATAAAAATTCCGGAATTCCAAAAATAATTATTCTTTTTAAAATACTCTTTCGCTAAATCCAGGTCCGGTTTCTCTTTAAAAGAGTCAACTCTATATAATTCATTATTAGCCGGACTGGAAATAGTTAAATCAGCCTCTATATAGCCATATCCTGTCTCAGGGCGATTAGGTTTCATTCCAAGAGTTACAATAGCATCAGAATTCTTTATAAATTGTAGTGACGATTTAATCACCCTTTGAAACTCTTTAACATTCATCACTATGTGGTCACTCGGAGCCACTACTATATTGGCATTGGGAAATTTGCTTTTAATCTTCCAACTAACATAAGCAATACAAGGTGCAGTATTTCGGCGACATGGCTCCATAAGAATATTATCATCCGAAATTTCCGGTAATTGACTACGTACCAGTGGAGCAAATTTTTCAGAAGTCACAATCCATATATTCTCCATACTGCAGATTCCATCAAAACGGTCTACTGTCAGTTGAATTAAGGTTCTTCCGCAACCCAAAACATCTATGAACTGTTTAGGACAATCTTTGGTACTCAACGGCCAAAATCGGCTACCTATTCCACCTGCCATTATTACAAGATGATTATTTTTCTGTTCCTTCATGACTAAAATTATCTCCTTTTTCGTGTTAAGTTACTTATTACACAAATATAAGACAAATAAAATAGATTATTTTCTTTTAATAAAAAGCCGGGCCTATTATAG
>DASRNO010000023.1:0-4719 GCA_035647375.1 Bacteroidaceae bacterium | reverse complement strand
AGAGTGTGGAGACTATTTATAGTTCAGGGGGTAGTCTAAGAAATTTACGAGTGCTTAAATTACCCTCTGCTAATGCGCTCCTTAATTTAAGTATGCCTAATTGCTATAATTTGGGAAAGATTATTATCAAATAATATCGGTCTCTGCGGAAGTGGTGGAGTTTTTGAATTGGAGTTGCCACGTAGAGAGTATTGTTTAGGCGCTTTAACGGTGGTGAGATAGGATACCATGGCGCTTCCATTTGAAATAGCCATATACTGAGGCTCCCAAGTAGAAGCAGTAAAGCAGTATGGTGCTTAGGTGAAGGCCGCGTTTATAGTAGATATATATTGAAAGGATGTTGACCATAAACCAGAAACCCCATACCTCAATAATTTTTTGAGCCAACACCCACGTTCCTACTATGTTTATAGTTGTAGTTAGAGCATCTAGTGCAGGTATCGGTGAATCTGTAAGGTATTTTAGTATAAAGGAAATCCCTGTCCATATAAGAGTAAATACCGCCATTACACGTCCAAATTGGGGTAGAGTAAAATGATAATATACAATCTCTTTTTTCTCTTTATTTTTATTGGTGATATTTGATCTGTTCTTAGAAACGGTATTATGGGTCTTATTGGCAATGTTTTTTTGGGACAATGTCCACCATTTGTAGAAGCCGTAAACGCACATGCATATATTGAATATGCTGAATCCCATATCGGCATATATTTTGGAGCGATAATATACACTGGCGTATATCATTGAACACATGGCGCTTACAACCCACATAAGCGCTTTTTGTTCAAATTCTAAAAGCAGATAGATAAAACTTAACATTAATCCCACCACCTGAATAATCTCCCAGAAACCCATATCTTGAAGCTGTACTATAAAGTAATGGCTAATCTCATTGATTATCTGAGTCATACAGTTATAATTTTAAAGTGAAGGTGCATAAAAAGTTTATCGGAGCCTGTACAAAAAGCCCGTCCTCTGAATAGCGATTGTCAATATCATATCCTAAACTTTCCGATACAGCAGAGTATACCCATCCATTCGATGAATATTTTTTATTGAACAGGTTTCTAACTTTAAGGCTAAGTTTTGCCATCTCAATCTTTTTAGGAGTGAAAGAGTAGCTAAGTATTAGATCAGAGACGGAGTAGGGATCTAAAGAACGTGACTTGTTCGATGAGTTGTCTAAATACTGCCTGCCCACAAAATTTGATACCAATGATATATTCATATTGCAAGGCAAGTTGAAAGATGCTGTGCTTGCTGCGGTAAAATTGGGAGAGAGAGCAATATCTGTCTGTTCATAAAACTTAGTTATAGGATTACCATCCCAGTTGTCTATATATTCTGTAAAATTGATTATGCGGTTACGGCTTAATGTAGCATTGCCGTTCCAGGAGAATAATCTTCTAACCAAGAAACCACCCTCAAGCTCAATTCCTGCTCTGTAAGATTTTTCTACGTTATCTGTGAGCGCCTCTCCTATGTGGCTTATCTGCCCGGTAGCTATAAGCTGATCTTTATAATCCATAAGGTAAAGATTAAAACCTGCAAACCATCCATTTCCCATATGTTTATAACCCGCTTCTATGTCGTTAAGAGTCTCTGCTTTAGGCATAAGAGTTGATCCGTTATCGGTATAGTTGTTTCGGGTAGGTTCTTTACTGGTGCGGGCAAAAGAGATATATGCGTTCATATAATCTTTTACATAGCTGATTCCGGCTTTAGGATTGAAAAAATTGAAACGTTCGTCAATATCCAAAATTTGATTTTGATAATCTCCGTTACTATCTTTTATGAACTTGTCATTATTGCCCTCAATTACGTAACGGACGCCTCTATATTGGACATCGGCAAATACATTAATATTTTCTGTAATATTAAAAGTAGCTTTCAAAAATATATTACCATCAATTTTTTTTGCATCGCTCTCATAGTATCGGTAATTTCCAATATCAACTCCCTCTATGCTCTCAAAATTGCCCCAATGATCGCCGTCAAAATACTGCAACCCTCCTCCGAGTGTCAGTTTAAGATTGTCGTTATGCTTGTTAATATTGAAAATACCACCCACAAAATTGTTATCGAGCCATTTTCTTCTATTAGCATTGGCTTTTATTCCACTATATTGATTTAATCCGAATTTCTTAGCCAGATCATAATTTCCCTTCATATCCTCATAATATCCGTTACCGTAAGTATAGTGCAGAGTAGCCTGAGCCTCTATATCGTAATCTATTTTTTTTACAAACGATAGGTGACTGTGATTTTGCCAATAATTGTCGGTTGTGGGTTGAAAACGTATTGTTCCTAAACTATCTTTGTGTAATCCAAGATTGTTGTACGTTCTGTTTCCTTGTTTAATTGAGTCTGATGGAACACCGTTCCAGGCCTGTTCTGTCTGTTCGAAGCTTCCAAAATTCTTGAATCTAATCATAAAATTATTGCCGTACCATGTGGCCGATGTAAAATAAGATCCTAAATTGGCATTGGTGCGATCTATATAACCGTCGGTATGAGTTTTAGAGAAACGCCCGTCAAGAGCAAGGTGATTGAACAACAGCCCGCTAGACAATTTAATAGTACCCTGATATGTATTGTAACTACCCATAGAACCCTCTAACTCTATGTTTCTTGCGGTTTCAGGAGTTGAAGATCGCATGTTGACCGTAGCTCCGAAAGCTCCGCCGCCGTTAGTTGATGAGCCTACTCCTCGTTGTATTTGAATACTCTCTAAAGATCCGGAGTAAGAGTTCATATTAGCCCAGAATACAGATTGATCTTCGCTACTATTCAAAGGAACACCGTCTAATGTGAAATTTATTCTAGTATCGTTCGATCCGCGTATACGTATATAGGCAGTACCTATTCCAAGACCGTTATCTGATGTTGCAACAACCGACGGAGTGCTCTGCATGATAAAGGGTAGTTCGCGAGCTCCGATACTCTCTTTGTTCAATAACTCTTTATCAATAAAAGATTGTGTAACAGGCGTTTCCTGAGCAACTCTTGTGGAAGAGATAACCACCTCGTCTAGAGAGATATCGTTTGTGGTATAATAATTATTACTTATTGCCTCAGTACTGTTTGTGGCAAAAATTCCGATTGTTAATCCCGTAAAAAGAGATAAAAAAAAGACCCTTCTCATTTTCATAAAACTATTTTTAGTTATGAAGAAAAGGGTGAAATACCGAAATCCACTCCCTACGCCGGTATTAACCGTATCAGGTTCTTAGGGTATAATCTCAGCCCCATAATGGAGCACCCCCTTTCATTCAGTTGCAAAGTTATAAATAAAAAAACAAATAGAGCATGTTTTGAAAATTGTTTTTGTAAGTTTGCGCTGCAAACCCTGCTGTTTTCAGTAGATAACTAACTAGTAATTAGAAGAATGGTCTATTCAAAAGAGTACACTGTTACTAATTCCGAGATGGATTCGGAGTACAGACTTACCGCTGTTGGAGCCTCTATGTTTTTTCAGGACTGCTTTGCTTCGTTTATGGCCAAGTATCATTTAGCTTCGTTCGATTTGCGTATTGAGGGCCTAATGTGGATTATAACAGAGTATTCCATGCGTTTTGAAGGGTTGATACCCTACTGGTCAGAAAAGGTTAAAGTTGAGTTATGGCTCTCCTCTTTGACTTCGTATAAAGTTCGTCTGAACTTTAAATTGGTTCATCAAGATAAAGTTTTCGCTAAAGGAGATTGTGTGTGGTGTATATTAGAAACAGAGACCCGTAAACCGGTCTTAGTAAAAGAGAGATTGATAGATATACCTATTTTTAGTGAAACTGTATTAGTAGATTGTAGACATAGAATACCTGAAGCTTTGGAGTTGCTTGGCACACATAAGCATAAACTTAACAACAGCGATATAGATTTTAACTATCATGTAAATAATATGACCTATCTCAGGGTCTCTATCGATGCTATACCTGCCGATTTTAAAAAAAACCATAGGTTGAGTTTTTTTACAATAAAATTCCTTAATGAGGCATTTTGTGGTCAGGAGCTTGTCTGTTCAGTATATTCTACGCTATCACCGCATGCCCCTGTTTTAAGACTATTTACAGGAAACAATAGAGAGAATTGCAGGGTGTATATGGAATTCCAGGAATTTGACTCAACAGAGTCTATCCTCGATTACAATCTGCTGACAAGAGAATAAGAAAATTTAATCTTAGAGTAGTATGAGAAAAGTTGGAATAATCGGTGCAATGCCTCAAGAGATAGAACAGATTATAACTTTACTAACAGATGTCACTATAGTTAATGAGGCAGGTAGGGATTATTACTTGGGGCTACTTAACGGTATACAGGCTGTTGTAGTATTTTCCAGATGGGGAAAGGTTGCGGCATCTGCTACTACTTGCGCACTTATAGTGCGTTTCAATGTAACAGAATTATATTACATAGGGGTTGCTGGAGGAGTCTCCAATCATATTAGGGTAGGTGATATAGTGGTTGCCAAAAGATTGGTTCAGCATGATATGGATGCCAGGCCAATGTATGAACGCTTTCAATTACCGTTGTTGAATAAGATATACTTTGAAGCCGATATTGAGCTCTCTAATAGAGCTATGGATGCAATAAATGAGCTTTTAAAAGAAGATCTGCAAGAGGTGTTTACAGTAGATGTAAGATCTAAATTTGGAATAGATAAGCCTGTTGTAATTTTTGGCGATGTGGCCAGTGGCGACCAATTTATAAACAGTAGTATAA
>DASRNO010000022.1:0-11386 GCA_035647375.1 Bacteroidaceae bacterium | reverse complement strand
TTAGTTTTACCAATACGGTATCCTTTAAGCTGAACGGAATGGTTGTTTGGATTGTATATTTCTACCCAACTGTCAGGAATGTCGTTTAGTTGGTCAAAATATCCATCTATACATGATTGCATTATTTCATTTATGCAAAGTGAACCAGTTAGATTATTGGCCAATATATTGTTTGGAAACAGAATTAAATGTGCCAGAAGAGTGAATAAGAGACTTGTTTTTCTCATCATAAATTAATAGTAATATTTATACAAAGGTATTAAAAAAATAATTTTTTTAATACCTTAAATATATAATAAGTGTAAAATAGAAGTTGGATGGCATTTTCACGCCATCCAACTTAATTTATAGATAAAATTTGATAACAGTATCAATGTAAATCTTCAGGTATCTCTCCACCATAAATATTTTTTGGAACTATTTCAATATAGTCGAATGGGAACTCTGCATTTGCATTGTCTAAAAGTTGGCGGATACGTACATAATTACTCTTATTATCGTATAGATATTCGGTGGTTAAAATTCTGCGAAGACAACCACTTTGATTACGGAATGGGGTATTGCCATTTTGATATATATCCATAGCTTTCATATAACCACGGTTACGCATAGATTTATCGGCAGCTTTAATCCTCTCATCGGAACCTAATTCAGAATCTAGAACCCATCCCACACGTGGATCAGTGCCTTCGATGCGTAGATCAAGAGGTATTCCGCATGGGGAACCGTTAAAGTAGATCTGAATAACTCCACGTGAGGGCATAGCAAAATAACCTAAACGAACCTCGTAAGTACCCGACGTGGGAACTGGTGGTATTTTAAAGGTTATATCGTAAATACCTTTCACTAACACCTCGTCACCCTCGTAGCAAGCAAACCAACTGTCACGATAGCGGACATACAGAGCTGTTTGCTGAGAAAAAGTGACATTTTTAACAAAACCCATCTTCATTCCTGTACTTATACGTTTAGATCTGTCAAGTAGGCGGTTACGCCCACCGCTATTTATAAAGTCGGGCGACATAGTGGTGGCATCTATTCTCATACGTACGTTCAATACATTCTCTCTAACGTTTTTACTATAGACTAATATATCGTCAATATAGTGATATAGACCGTTTAGTGCTGTTTGCTCTACATCGGTCTCTGAAGGGGCTTTTATACGAACTCCCGGTACTGTTACAACTTTATTTGAGTACCCTTTTCTGTTAATGTAGACATTGTTCGGTTTATTGGGGGTACATACTCTCATTATAGAGAATGGCAACATAGTCTCAAAATAGTCTTCAACGTCATGTTCGTCACGTTTTATAAAATTTTCTAAAACATCGCTGTTAGTTACGTTAAAGTCATTATAACCACAATAACAATCAAGCAGGTGATAGGATATAAATCTATTCAGAGGATTACGTCGATCTGTGGGATCGTTGTCGTAAAGACCGGCATCATCAGGATAAGATAGATCATAGACCGCTTTGGCGTAGGCTTTTAGGTCGTCAAGTGTATAGATGCCTTTGGCTCTGAAGACCTCGTTCTTCTCTACTAAGGCGGTGTATTTAAAATATCTTTTGGCTGGATATATACCCCTTTCTCCCGTTTCTGCACCAGTGTCGTATATTGTTCCTATAGTACAAGAGTCTCCTCCCGGTTCTTTATATTTATCATCAATAAATTTTACAAGAGAATCGTTCATACCAGTCTCTATAAGAGCTGAGTAAAATAGTGAAACGGTAGTATCTGCCTTTATTACGTCAGGAAGAAAGTTACTGCTGGGTTGAACTACCATGTCTACTATATGAACAACACCGTTTTGAACAGTATCATCGCGTTCTATTAAGCGCGATTTTTTGTTTATTCTGAATATTACTTTATTATTATTTACCGTGTCAGAGTCTGCAGAATAGGTAAGATAGCGATCAAGCATATTGGGGTAAGGAATGGAACCCTCAACTAATTCTGCACAGTAGAAAGTGTACTCTATGATATGAGTACGGGCTATAGTGTCGCATTCAAGTTTAGTCAAATCGTCAACTCCTGTAATGCCTTTCTCTTGAAAATATTGTTCGAACGCCGAATTGGTTGGCGCCAGGCAAGTATAAGTGCCGTAAATCGACATAGTTCCCCATAAGTCTGCCTTTTTAAGAACGTTTATAAAACTACTGAAATCTTGCTCTCTATTATCTAGGAATCCTGCTACGGTTTCCCCGGTAAATGTGTAATAATTACCGGGAGCAATCTCGTCAAGACAACTAATATTCAAAAACCCCACAAGTAGAAGTGCAGCAACAAGTGTTGTTTTTTTAATCTTCTTGAATAGAAATAATTTTTTCATACTTGTATTAATTTATATTGTTAAATTTATTGGATATTTCTTCTAAAACGCCTTTCTGTAGGCTTAGGATTAATACTTGAAGAGGCGAATAAACCTACAACTGCTCCAGTAAAGCCTCCTGCTACAGAAATACTTAGATTGGTTCCATCAAGAGTCTCTCCTATCTGAAGCCACTTTTTTCCGTCAAATGAGTAGAAGAAAGTGTAGTCTCTTCCGTTAGCTTCTACTTTTAGATGAATAGGTTTTGTAGATTGGATTTTTGTTAAAGGTGACACAGCCTTTACTACACTCTCATTTTCTAATTCTTGTCTGTTTGCTCTGTTATTTGCTCTGCTAATTAGTTTAACACAAGCATCACCGTTCTCATCCATGCTTTTACCAACGGCAAAATAGAAATTTTCATTCATATAACAGGCTAAGCCTGCCAGATCTTGTATGGTGTCCGGAGTAAATTCAAGTGTAGTTGTAGCTGTAAACACGCTATGCTTAATCCATTGACATAGAAACGAGGGGGTGGCAATATCGCTCAAACTAACATCTCTTTTATCAATCTCTAATGTTCCGTTGATTATACGGTTCCACTCATCACCAGGAGAGCGAAGAGTCATCCATTTAAGATCTTTACCAGAGTCAAAATTATCTGTATACGAGAAGTTCCCGTAAGTTTTAGTGGTGGTTGGTGTAGGTTTGGGTTTTTCAACAAATGTGGGTACTGTTAAACCATTGTCAAGAATAATAGGTTGCCCATTTTCCCATTTTACCGGAAGCAGAAATGTGCTTCGACCGGTATTTGAATATTTGTCTCTCTCGTAAGGAAGTACTCCAAGAAAAACTGCCCACCAATCACCTTCGGGAGTTTGAATTATATCGGCATGCCCTGTGCAGGTAATAGGAAACGGCCTGTCAGGATCAAGATTACGCTGGGTAAGAATGGGATTGACCGGACAGGGTTTATAGGGGCCTTTTGGATTATTAGATACAAAAACAACCTCAGAATGATTTTCGGCTGTACCACCTTCGGCCGCTATAAGATAATAGACATCGTTAACACGATGAATGTGCGGGGCCTCAATCCAGATAGGTTTATCAGAGGGAACAACTCCTTTGTCGATTAACAATTTGGATTGCCCTATAACTTTATCGGTGGCTACATCGAATTCGTGTATCCAGATGGCTCTGTGACCATCATATTCGGGCACTCCGGCAGGAGCATCGTTATTTACTATGTAAGCTCTGCCGTCGTTGTCAAAAAAGAGAGAAGGGTCTATTCCTCCAACTTCTGGAACAAATATAGGATCGGACCAATCTTTTGAAGGATCGTCTGTTTTAACTATAAAGTTACCTCCATTTCCTACACCGGTAACAATTAGATAAAAGGTGTCGTTATGTGGATTATATGATATGGCCGGAGCGTAAATACCTGATGATATGCTGATACCCGCAGGGAAGCTGAGCTGAGATGGTCTGTCAAGCACATATCTTATATGTTCCCAGTTTACCAAATCGGTACTGTGCCATATAGGAATTCCCGGATAATAAACAAAGGTGCTGTTAACTAGATAGTAATCATCTCCTTTTCTACAAATACTGGGATCAGGATAACATCCGGCAAGAATTGGATTAATATAAAAACTATCCGGATTAATAGCCTCTTGAGCAGAATATCTGGAATCCTGTGATGAGTAACTGAAAGAAGAGAAACGTGCTGTACTATCATTATTACTTTTCTTACACCCTAAAAAAAGTAATAAAATTGATACAATTGTTATAAAAAATGTAATACGTCTCATAATTTTAGTTGCTAATTCTGTAAAAAGGAACGTCAATCTGCAAATATAGTAAAAGTTATCAAAAATCAAATGCTAAAAAATCCAAACATAATTTTTTAACATTTTGGATAATAACGGACTCCTAATTTTTGTAAAGGGTTTTATTAAGTTGGCTTTTTTTTAGTTATTTTTGCCCTTGTTGTTTATTCTCTTACCGATATATATATGGCAAAATATAATAGATTAAAAATGTTATTGAGTATTGGACGGATTAGTTGTATTCTTTTTTTAACTACTCATCCGGTTATTGCTCAGAACAGCAGACTTTATACCCCGAGTTTAGGTTTAATAAGTTCGCATATAAACTCTTTGAATATTGATAACGATGGTTTTTTGTGGATATCAACTCTTCATGGAATGTGTCGCTTTGATGGGCAAAATTTTAAAAGCTATAAATATGAGTTGTCATTGGATAGTTGGTTGAGCAGTGAAAATATTAATAGTATTTATCAGGACAGCGAGAATCAGTATTGGGTTTGTACGGGAAAAGGGTTACAGCTTTTTGATATTAAAACCAACTGTTTCAAATCTATTCCGATAACTGACGAAGAGACGGAATTGTCTATTGGAATCTCCTCTATAGTTCAAAATCCTCTTAATAGAGAACAGCTATTTGTTGGTACCATGGGATGCGGGTTAGTAGTGCTTAATGGTGAAAGTAAACTTGTAGATAAATCTTGGACTGCTTTTTATTCGGATATTCAACATAGAAATGTGAGATATTTATATGTGGATTCCTATTATAGATTGTGGGTTATTTACGAAAGGGATGGTTTTACTGTTTTAGATTTACGTAACATAAGGGAGATGGATATTATGTCGGATCTTGACTATAAAAATAGATTCGCTTCAATGGCTATAAATGGAGTGGTTGAAGATAGTGCAACAGGATCAGTTTTTTTAGGGACCGAATCTGACGGAGTCTTTAAATATAATAATAATACAGGTAGTTTTGTACAGCTTGAACAGAGTGTTGAGCAGGGGATGAATATTGTCAGCCTGTTTGTTACAAGCAAAGGCGAACTTTTGATAGGCGGAGAAAATTCAGGTTTGTGGAGTTGCAACACATCTACAGGTAAATTGAGTCGTTATCATATTTATGACTCTCCGGTGAATCTGGAAAGATCTAAGGTACATGATATAATAGAGGATAATCAGGGAAACTTATGGGTAGCTATTTTTCAGAAAGGCCTACTTCAACTTCCCAATTCTCTGAGCGGATTTCACTATTCTTATGTAAGTGGTTCATCTGAACAAAAAAATGTGGCTTGTAATACCTCTATGATTATTGATGACAAAGGTCGTTTTTGGGTTGGTACAGATGGTGGAGGTATATTTATTAGGGAAGAAAATGGTTCGACTATTAATTATAACAAGGAGAATAGCATACTTGGTACTAACTCTATAATGGTTTTGGAAAAGGGTGATAACGGAGATATTTGGATTGCTACTTATGGTAACGGAATATATCTCTTTAGAAATGGTAGAATTATTAAACCATCTGGTTTGCAACAGTTAGAAAATACCAGAATAATGACTATTAAATGGAATGGAACAGAGAAAAAATTATATGTAGGGACAAATGGTGAAGGTATCATGATATATGATACTATAGAAGATAGGGTGGTGGATTTTAATTTAAATTTATCTGATTGGATAACGGCTTTATATATAGATAGAGATAGCCTGCTATGGATTGGTGCTGTAGAAAGAGTGTTTTGTTACAACATAAAAAAGGAAATTTTAATGTTCGATTCAACATTAAAGAGCTTGGAGAGTTCTTCATGCTATTTTGAAGAGAGTGTAGATACGATATGGATGGCTACAAAAAGAGGTGTGTTAGGATTTGATAAAAGAGGTGGTAAGGTGGATTTTTTTTCTACTGCAGGAGGTCCGAATGAAACAGATGTACAGGCTTTGATTATTAAGGATAACTATTTATGGATGTCATTGAGAAACGGAATAGCATCTCTTAATATGGAGACCGGCCAATTTCGAAATTATTCTATGTATATCGGCTTTATGGTTGGAGAGTTTCGTTACGGATCTGTATTTTCAGATGGTTATAAGTTGATTTTCGGAGGTGATAATGGACTTGTGGAGTTTTGCCCAGAGCTTATGGAAAAAGAAAAACCTGTATTGAAAAATCTATATTTCACTAATTTTAAAATTTATAATCAGGATATAGATTATAACATATCGTTAGGAACGAATAATACTCTTGATGCATCGGTTTTTTTTGCTACTAAAGCCCTATTAAATCATAAAGAAAACTCCTTTACAATAGGATTTTCTACTCAAGAATACAGATCGCCTTTTAAAATTAATTATCAGTACAAGCTTGAGCAATATGACTCGGACTGGCATAACGGTATTCCTTATCTGAATTTTGCGACCTATTCTAATTTGAAACCGGGTAATTACAAATTTACCGTGAGAGCGTTTATAGATGATAATTACAATGAGGCAATAAGTCGCACTCTAGATATAAGAATTAATTATCCGTGGTATAGTACTCCATTATTAAAGCTGCTTTACCTCTCTTTATTAGTTTTTTTAATATTTGTTTTGTGTGCATATCAGCGGACCAAAAACATTAACAGGAGAAAAATTATTGAGATGAAGAGGAAAGAAGAGATAAAAGAGTCTAAATTGAGACTTTTTACAGGAATATCGCATGAAATCAGAACTCCTTTAACATTAATCATCTCTCCGTTAAAGAGACTTGCTGAAAAAGAGAGAGACGAAAATAAGCGTAGTCTTTATGAATTAATGAGGCGTAATACTGAACGTATAATGCTTCTTGTGAATCAGCTTATGGATATGAGCAGATTAGACGATGGTAAAATGAGACTCTGTTTTGAGGAGACAAATCTGCTTGAGATGATAAAAGACACCATGTTGCTCTTTAGTAATATTGCCACTGTGCATAAAATTTCATTCTCTTTGGAGTGTATAGAACCGGAGGCTCTTATGGTTTGGGTAGATCCATTTCATTTTGACAAGGTTATATTCAACACTCTTTCAAATGCCTTTAAATTTACACCGCAAGAGGGCAAGGTTTTGATAAGGGTTAATTGCGAAATTAATGATAAGGGTGTTTTTGATAATCCAAAAATAACGGAGTATGTGGAGATAAAAATTTTCAATACCGGTAATCGAATCAGAGAAGAGGAGCTGGAGCTTGTTTTTGACAGGTTTTTTCAGGGTAGTAATTCCATTGCGTCGGGTTCAGGTATAGGCCTTAATTTGTCTAAACAGATAACGGAGCTTCATTACGGAGATATATCTGTGAGAAATGTTGATGATAGTGGTGTGGAGATTAGAGTGCGTATCCCTTTAGGCAATGCACACCTTTCGGAGATGGAGCTTCAAAAGTGTGAGCAGTATGCCGGATTTTTAGATCAAGAGAAGATTATGCTTGAGATGGTTTCTTCGGATACAGACAACAAAAGGAGACCTGTGGTCCGGAGAGAGAAGCAGAGAAAGATGTACACTATTATGTTGGTAGATGATGATGAGGAGTTTTGTAATTATGTGTCAAGAGAGTTAGAGAACTATAAAATTCAAATTTGTCATAACGGACAACAGGCTTGGAGAAAAATACTTGCAAATTCACCCGATGTTGTGGTTACAGACTTGGTTATGTTGAATGGAGATGGACTGGAATTATGCCAACGTATAAAGTCTAATCCTGATACAGATCATATTCCGGTAATTGTTCTTACAGCCGAGAGAGGAGAATCTGTAGCGGAAAAAAGTATGCAATGTATGGCTGACAGATATTTGACTAAACCATTAAATATAAAATTACTTCAGGGGGCTATAGGTCAATCTATAAGGGTTAGGGAGAATATTCGCAATAAAATACATAGAATGGAGATGGGGTTTGAATATAGCCGGATTGAAATGGATTCAGCGGACACTAAATTAATAAAGAGGGTTACTGAGATTGTGAGTGAGAATTATAAAGACCCTGATTTTAACGTAGAAAAATTAAGTAAAATGATGGGTATGAATAGGGTGAATCTGAATAGAAAATTAAAAGAGAATGTAGGTCTGTCGCCTAGTTCTCTTATTAAGACTGTTCGTTTGAAACAATCGGCATATTTGTTGGTTAATAGCGATGTGAATATATCTGAGGTGGCTTATATGGTTGGCTTTTCAAGTCCTTCATACTTTTCCAACACATTTAGCTCTTTTTTTGGAATGACACCGAAAGAGTTTGTTGTGAGTTATATGGACAATTCTAATGGCGAGGAGTTTAAAAAACGTATTGAAAATAACTTTTTTTCCGGACTCGAAGAGTAATAGACAAAACAAGACGCTCCAAAAAAAGATAATTTTGAAGCGTCTTGAAAAATATTTTTATTATTTAATTGGCGAACATCTGGAAACGGCCGCTCAGATGAAGTAAAGAGAAGATATAAAGTAACCCATCGTAATATACGTCATAGTATCCATCTTCGTATGGCTCCAATTTTGAATCCCATAGATGTCTTACAAAATCTTGACTATACTCATTGTCAGTAATAAGGCTGGCTGTTGCTGTAGTTCCTACAAGACCGATTGAATGACGTAGGGTTCTGTATCCTCCAGCACCCATAATGAATGAAGGTTCGCCTCCATCAAGAGCAAACTGGTCAGGGAAAGTAGTTATTCCTTTACTGGCCATTGTTCTTTGAAACTTATCGGCATACTCTTTCTGCCATTTGCTGTCTTTGTTGTACCAAGAGAAATCCATGGCAATATTCATAGGTACTCGCCATGAGTCATAGTGGAATTCGGAACCTCTGATAGGAGAGCCATCGAATTGACTTTGATCTGGATTAATTCCTGTTTCAGGATGACATGCTCTGTGAAGATATTCTCTGGCTTCGGTGGCACATTCTTTCCAGAACTCTTTGCGTCCATCTTGTGCATATTCAGCCCAAATCTCGTAGAAAGCGGGTAGGTGGTAGGATGGATCTGTCCACTGAGAGGAACGTGTGTCAGGACAGAATGTAATAAGTTTGTGTTCCAGATTAATAACATTTGTAACTCCGCCTGTTCCATCTTTAGAGAACATGGTTTCTATAAGATTTTGAGCATCTTTAAGATAATTGATTGCTCCATCGTTACCCCAACGGTTAGAGGCCAATAGTAAGGTTGTTACAAAGTAGAACTCTCCATCACTTGCAGAGCCGGCAGATATTTGAGTTCCATCATATCGACAGTGCCATGCAAAGTAACCCTTTGAGGGACCCTCTTTATGCATCATATAATGCTTACTCCAACGCCATATACGGTCAAACATATCCTGTTTGTCCATCTGTACAGCTACCATCATCCCGTAAGATTGTCCCTCGCTGCGTACGTCGCGATTTTTTATATCGGCTACGTAAGCCATAGTGTCACCTACCTCGTAGTAAGCCCTTCTTTCGCTCTCGAACACTTCGTAAAAAGCATCAGAAAGTTTTTTGTCGATATCTTTTTGAGAATATCCGAGTTCTTTAAAATAATTTCTATACTCTCCTGTTTCGGCTGCACCTTTGGTCCAGGGTTGCATTTTTTTTGCATCGCAATCTGTAAATCCACAAATAAGCATAGTAGATAGACAGAGTGTGAATAGTGAGAATTGTTTCATTTTAACAATATTTTTAGTTAGTGAATATTTGTAGAATATTTTTCAAATATAAGATTTCCAACGTTGGTAAGCCTCATTGTAAGCAGATATATCAGAAGCTTTTGGTTCTACTACACCAATTTTTTGTAAAGAGGAAAACGCCTCTTGTGGGTTTTTGTAAATACCTGCTCCAATACCTGCTCCTTTGGCTGCTCCTATGGCACCATCAGTGTTGTAGAGCTCAATAGTAGCTCCGGTAATGCCGGCAAGTGTATCACGGAATAGTGAGCTTAAGAACATATTGGCTTTGCCTGCATGAATTTTATTAATTGGCATACCCATATTCTCCATTATTTCAATACCATATTTGAATGAGAATACTATACCTTCTTGTGCCGCTCTAAGCAGATAAGAGCGATCGTGTGTATTGAAATTTAGTCCATGAAAACTACATCCTGTTGCTCTATTTTCAAGAATACGTTCAGCACCGTTTCCAAACGGCAATACCGAAACTCCTTTCGCACCTATTGGAGCCTTTTCGGCAAGAGTATTCATATCGGTGTATCTCATCCCTGTAGACATTATATTCCTTTTCATCCAAGCGTTAAGAATACCTGTACCGTTAATGCATAGCAGAATACCTAATCGTGTCTGATTATTTGTGTGATTTACGTGAGCAAAAGTATTAACTCGCGATTTGGGATCGTAACTAATCTCTTCATTAACACCATAAACAACTCCTGAAGTACCTGCTGTAGAGGCTATCTCTCCTGGCTCGAATACATTGAGCGAAAGAGCATTGTTTGGTTGATCACCGGCGCGGTATGTTATAGGTATTCCTTCAGCAAGTCCCAGCTCCTTAGCTACAGATGCGCTCAGGCGTCCTTGTTCAGCGAAGGTGGGTTTTATTTCGGGAATAAAATCATGTGGAATACCATAATAATCTAGAAGAAAATTGGCTATGTCGTTGTTCTGAAAGTCCCAAAACATTCCTTCTGAAAGTCCTGAAACCGTAGTACATACCTGGCCTGTGAGACGCATTGCTATGTAGTCGCCGGGTAACATAATTTTATAAATGCGATCAAAGATTTCAGGTTCGTTGTTCTTTACCCAAGCCAGTTTAGATGCCGTAAAATTTCCAGGTGCATTAAGTAGATGGGTAAGGCATTGTGCTTTACCAATATTTTGAAATGCTTTCTCTCCAATAGGGACAGCACGGGAGTCGCACCATATTATAGAGGGACGAAGAACTTTATGTTTTTTGTCGATACATACAAGGCCGTGCATTTGGTATGAGATACCAATGGCGGCAATCTCTGCTCCTTTAACTTTTAATTGAGCCATAACATTGGCTGTGGCTTGTTTAAGATATTTCCACCAATCCTCGGGGTTCTGTTCTGCCCATCCAGGATTAATAGCTTTTATGGGAGCTTCAACATCAGGAGCTAAAGAAGCAGCAACACAGGCACCATTATTTATGTCAACCAGGCTTGCCTTAACAGAAGAACTGCCTATATCAAAACCTAAAAGATACATATTTAATAATTTATTGAAAGGGCCGTTTAGGCCGTTAGTAATCTATTCAAAAAAGCGCACTAATATTATTTGTGAGGTAAAATC
>DASRNO010000021.1:0-13745 GCA_035647375.1 Bacteroidaceae bacterium | reverse complement strand
CTATTTCAATAGATCAAGTGTAAAAAAAAAAATGTTTGTTTTTTTATTCTTATATTTGCAAAGTGCAAGCCTAGTTAAAAATAGGCACCTTTACTCACAATCTTATTGATGGAATTATCAGCAAAACAGATAGCGGAGTATCTACAGGGCGATGTTGAAGGTGATGAGAAAACCCTAGTAAACTCTTTCGCAAAAATTGAAGAAGGTAAACCGGGAGCATTATCGTTTCTCTCCAATTTAAAGTATGTTTCATACCTCTATCAAACCAAATCTAGCATAGTTTTGGTAGACAGAAGTTTTATTCCTGAAAAACCAATATCGACAACACTTATAAAGGTTGACAATGCCTATCAAGGTATTGCCAAGTTACTCTCGTTATACGAATCCATGAAGGATAAAAAGAGCGGGATTAGTCCTCTTGCACATATTTCTGAATCTACTACAATAGGTGAAGATGTCTATATTGGGCCATTCGCCTACATAGGTAAAGGTGCAGTTGTTGAGAGTGGAACTCAAATCTATCCCATGACTTTTTTAGACAACAATGTCAAGGTGGGGAAAAATTGCATTATATATTCACACGTCACTGTATATCAAGATTGTCTGATTGGAAACAATTGTATTATACACTCCGGAAGCGTTATTGGTGCAGACGGATTTGGATTTGCACCCTCTGCCAAGGGGTATACCAAAATTCCACAGATTGGAATTGTAGAACTCGAAGATAATGTAGAGATTGGAGCCAATAGCTGTATTGATCGCGCTACAATGGGGAAAACAGTAATTCACAAAGGTGTAAAGCTGGATAATATGGTCCAGATTGCTCACAATGTGGAGGTTGGTGAGAATACAGTTATGTCTGCTCAATGCGGAGTGGCCGGTTCTACAAAAATTGGCTCTTGGTGTATGTTCGGAGGCCAATGTGGAATTGCCGGACATATAAAAATAGGTGATAAAATAACGGTTGGAGCTCAATCTGGTATTTCCGGACATAAAAAAGATGGAGTATCACTTATGGGATATCCCGCTATTGAACATGGCAAGTTTGCCCGGTCCGCAATAATATTTAAAAAACTACCTGAAATGTTTAAGGAACTTGATGCTCTAAAAAAAGAGGTGGAAGAACTAAAATTAAAACTAGAATAATTAGAAAATGATGTATAAGCAAAAGACTCTCAAAAATAGTTTTTCCTTAACCGGGAAAGGACTGCACACGGGTTTAAACCTTACAGTTACATTCAACCCGGCTCCTCCCGACTACGGATATAAAATACAAAGAGTTGATCTTGAGAGCCAGACAATTATAGAAGCAGTAGCCGAAAACGTAAAGGATACACAACGTGGCACCGTTCTATTTAAAGGTAATACTAAAGTTAGTACAATAGAGCATGCCATGGCATCACTTTTCGCCGCTGGAATTGACAATTGCCATATAGATGTTAATGGCCCAGAATTTCCCATTTTAGACGGAAGTGCAAAGTATTACGTAGAAGAGATTCAAAAAGTGGGTATAAAAGAGCAAGAAGCTCTAAAAGATTTCTATGTAGTTAAGTCAAAAATTGAGGTAAAAGACGAAAAAACTGGATCCTCAATTATTCTTCTTCCTGATGATGACTTCAGTATAAATGTGCTTATCTCTTTCGAATCAAAAGTATTATTTAATCAATACGCATCTCTAGATCGAATGAGTGATTTTCCAACTGAGATAGCTAGTAGTCGCACCTTTGTCTTCGTAAGAGAGCTTGAACCTCTTTTAAAAGCAGGCCTTATTAAAGGAGGAGATCTTGATAACGCCATAGTTATATATGAAAAAGAGATGTCTCAGGAAAATTATGACCGACTGGCCGAGGTTATGAATGTGAAAAAAATGGATGCTAAAAAACTTGGCTACATAATGAATCAGCCTCTTGCCTGGCCTAATGAGCCGGCCAGACATAAACTTCTCGACATTATTGGTGATCTGGCTTTGATAGGTAAACCCATAAAGGGCAGAATTATAGCGACTAGACCTGGACACACCATCAATAACAAGTTTGCTTGTGCCATACGCAAGGATATAAAACTTCAAGATATTCAGGCTCCCATATACAACCCCTCGCTCCCTCCAGTAATGAATCTTAACCAGATTAAGGAGGTAATTCCTCACAGATATCCGTTCCTACTTGTAGACAAAGTTATTACTTTGACTACATTATATACCGAAGGAGTAAAAAATATTACTAACAATGAGATATATTTTCAAGGACATTTTCCCAGCCAACCAATAATGCCGGGAGTTCTTATAATTGAGGCTATAGCACAATTAAGTGGAATGTTAACTGCACAATATACTAGTGATCCCACACAATACACTCCCTATTTTATAAAGATAGAGAATGCAAAGTTTCGTCAGGCAGTACATCCCGGCGACACCCTGCTCATGAGGGTAATCCGCACATCTCAGCTCCGACACAATATATTGTCTCTAAAAGGTTATAGTTTTGTAGGAGACAAAATTGTATGCGAAGCCGAATTTATGGTTCAAATAATAAAAAATTAGTAGACGTTAATATGATAAGTCCTTTAGCTTATGTAGATCCCAAAGCTGAAATCGGCAAAAATGTAAAGATAGCCCCTTTCTGCTTTATTGATAAGAATGTAATTATTGGAGATAACAATATTATTATGCCCCACGTAAACCTCCTTTCCGGAACACGTATGGGTAATAGGAATCAGATTTTCCCGGGAGCAGTTATCGGAGCTATTCCCCAAGATCTTAAATACAAAGGCGAAGACACCTTTGTCCAGATTGGAGACAATAATATAATCCGCGAGAACACTACTATAAACAGAGGAACTTTCTCAAAAGGGAAGACAGAGATAGGAGATAATAATTTGCTAATGGAAGGCATGCATATAGCTCACGATTGCGTTGTTGGTAACTATTGTATTGTGGGAAATAGCACAAAATTTGGAGGCGAAGTTGTAGTTGATGATCACGCTACAATCAGCGCAGGAGTGCTAATACATCAATTCTGTCACATAGGTGGCTATGTAATGATTCAGGGAGGCTCAGGATGCAGTAAAGATGTTCCTCCTTTCATCATGGCTGGCCGCAATCCATTAATCTATATGGGAATAAATGTTGTAAGGCTTCGTAGACTTAACTACTCTAACGAACAAATTGATACTATTCACAATGCATACCGCATTATCTATCAAAGTGGTATGAACACATCTAAAGCAATAGAATCTCTTAAAAAAGAATCAATATCATCAATGCCGGAAGTTCAATACATTATTGATTTTATCGAACAGGCTCAGAGAGGAATAATTAGAGATTAATATATTCTTAAATAATTATGGTTTACAAATTTATCATCATTTCAGACGAAGTTGACGATTTCTTCAGAGAGATACAGATTGACTCTGAGGCAACTTTTTTGGATTTTCACAACGCCATATTAAATTCAGTGAACTATCCGAACGATCAGATGACCTCTTTTTTTATTTGTAACGAAAATTGGGAAAGGAATGAAGAGATCACCTTAGAAGAGATGTATACCAGCTTAGAAGAAGATAGCTGGGTTATGCATAAGACTCATCTTGACGAGTTGATAGAAGAAGAAAGACAGCGCTTGATTTATGTTTTCGATCCACTATTAGAACGCTGTTTTTTTATTGAACTTAAAGAAATTATCACCGGTAAATTGCTCAAAAACTTTGTTGTTACGAAACAACAAGGAGATGCACCTCAACAGATAATTCAAACTGAAGAGACCTTAAATATAGCTAACTCTACCGATGTTGATGAGGATTTCTATGGTGATATTGAATTTAACGAAGATGATATAAACAAAGAGGGTTTTAATTTTAGCGAATTTGACAATGACTCCTCTAGCAGTTTTGACACAATTGACGATCTGTTTTGAGTAAAACTCTATTAGTAATTCTAGGGCCAACCGGAGTTGGAAAAACAAAATTAAGCCTATCCCTGGCCGAATATTTTAACACTCATATTATATCAGCCGATTCCCGGCAACTGTACGCTGACATTCCTATTGGAACAGATGCACCTTCGGCTAAAGATTTAAAAAGAGTTAAACACCATTTTGTGGGTACTTTGAAAATTGACGATTATTACAGTGCCACACGTTTTGAAGAGGAGGCTTTAGAGATATTAAATCAACTATTTACTACCCACCAAACCGTTTTGATGACCGGAGGTTCCATGATGTATATAGATGCTTTATGTAAAGGTATTGACTACATGCCCACTATTACTTTAGAAATAAGAAATAAGGTTGTTGAAAGTTATAAACAAAACGGGTTAGAATACTTAGTTGACAAGTTAGAGCTGTTAGATCCGGATTATTCCCGTATTGTAGATAAAAAAAATCCAAAACGTATTATGCATGCATTAGAAATTTGTCTAATGACTGGTAAGACCTACAGCTCTTATAGAACTCAAAGCATAAAAACTCGCCCCTTTAGAATTATTAAAATAGGTCTAATCCGGCCAAGAGAGGAGATATACGAACGTATAAACAACAGAGTTGACAAGATGATTGAAAATGGACTAATAGAAGAGGCTAAAAGAGTATATCAATATAAAGAGAATAATTCACTAAATACATTAGGTTATAAAGAGCTTTTTTGCTATTTTGAAAAAAAAATAACAAAACAAGGCGAAGTCTGGAGTTTAGATTATGCAATAGATAAAATTAAACGCAATACTAGAATCTATTCTCGCAAACAGATAACCTGGTTTAAACGCGACAAAGAGATCAGATGGTTTCATCCGGACAATTTAAATGATATAATAGAATATCTAAATTCGATAAATTGTTGAGTTTTATTTGTTAAAAAACAGATTGTATGTTACTCAAGCTATATAGCAAACACAATGATCAAAACGATATTGATTTGATTATTGAAACTATAAACTCCGGAGGGTTAATTATCTTCCCCACTGACACAGCATATGCTATAGGGTGCCATGCCCTAAAAGAACGTCCTATTGAGAAAATTTGCCGTATCAAGGGCCTTAACGCTCTAAAACATCGTTTTTCAATAGTATCTCACGATCTTAGCTCTCTGAGTCAATATGTAAGAATAGACAATAATGCTTTTAAACTTATAAAAAAGAATCTTCCCGGCCCTTTCACATTTGTTTTACCGGCCGGCAGCAGATTACCAAAAATTTTCAAAAATCGCAAAGAGGTGGGAATAAGAATACCTGATAATGCTATTATACAGGAAATATGCCGACAGCTCGACTCCCCTATCCTATCAACTACAGTACCATATAATGATTCAGATGATTTAGGATATCTCACAGATCCGGAGTTAATTTACGAAAGACTGGGAAATGATGTAGACATAATAATAGACGGCGGTATTGGTGGTTATGAATATTCTACTATAGTCTATTGCGTAGAGGGAGAGTGCGAAATTATTCGTCAAGGTAAAGGTCTATTAAACCTTTAAATTTCTCAAACACAGCTGTTGTAAGCACAAAACCTGCCAATTACATTACAGACGTTAAGCAAATGTTTTATCTTTGTGGCATATAGTTATTTATAAATGAGAAAGTTCATAACAATTATATCTATTCTGTTCTGCTATACCGCTTTAGTATTTTCTAACGACAAAATAGATGTTCAAGAGATAATTTCAGGCGAATTTGAACCCTATACCATAGGCCAAATAGAGGTGTTATCAGATGGAGAACATTATCTAGTATTAGACAGAGATTGTGAACGTATTTTAAAATGCTCTTTTGCTTCCGGAAAGATTGTCGAGACAGTTTTAGATTTAAATAGTGCAAGAGGTGATAAAATATCTAAAATTGACAATTTTATTCTCTCTCCCAAAGAGGACAAATTGCTAATTGGTACAGAAACTAAATATTTGAATTCATTAGAGTACACCGCAAATTATTATATTTTTACCATAAAAAACAATCTTATTGAGCCACTATCAACAGGAGGCCCTCAATACTCTCCAAAATTTTCGCCCGACGGTAATATTATCTGTTTTGCACGAGACAACAATCTTTTTCTTATTAAACTTCTATTTAATAACAGTGAATCTAAAGTAACGACCAACGGTGAAGTGTTTAAAATGAAAAATGGAGTTCCCAACTATTTCTTTCAAAAATTTTTTTACAAAACATCTTCTTTAGATTTCAGTGCCGACAGCAAAATTTTAGCCTATGTCAGCTTTGACGAAAGTCCGATAAAAAAAATTTCTATTCCCCTTTTTCAAACATCTATTAACGAAACTCTGCTAAACCAATCTCTTTTGGAAAGCAAGAGTCTATTATATCCTGTAACGGGCAGTCATGGAGCAAAAGCAAAAGTTCATACCTTCGATATTAAAAATGCTATTGACAGAGTTGTAGATCTTCCAATAGATAGCAATACCTACATTCCAAGAATATGTTTTGCCAAAGACAACGATAATTCTCTTATAATATTCACACTAAACAGGAATCAAAATCAGCTTGATATCTACTCTGCAAACCCAAGATCTACACTATACAATCTAATAATTCGCGAAAATAGCGAAACCTCTATTGACCCCTCGCAATACATAGAGGCACGTATATATAATAACAGCCTTATATTAAAAAGCCCCAGAGAAGGATATAATCATCTTTATCATTACGATCTTAACGGAACACTTAAAAGACAAATTACCAAAGGAAAATGGAACGTTAATTCATTTTTTGGCTGGGATCAGAAAAAAAATATTTTCTATTACTCCGGAGATGAAGCTGGAGTATTGAAATGTGCTATTTACAGTATTGACAACAGGGAGAAAACCATCTTATTATCCAATAATGAAGGTTATAATAGTGCTATTTTTAGTAGTGATTTCAAATTTTATCTCAACTTCTGGTCAAATCTTAATACTCCCCCATTGGTAACTCTTAACAATAACAGCGGCAAAGTATTAAGAGTTCTTGAAGATAACAAATTGTTAAAAGAGAAAATTTCTGCTTCACAGTTTTTACCTAAAGAGCTGTTTACTTATAAAACAGAGAACAATAGTGAGCTTAACGGATGGATAATAAAACCTGCCGATGCTAGTCAGGAAAAACAGTATCCTCTGGTAATTATTCAATACGGATTACCTTCTGAAAGAAAAATAATAGATTCTTGGAGTTCTGGACTCTCCGATGGGAGCCCAATAGAAAATTTACTTGTTCAACATGGTTATATAGTTGCATGCGTTGACACCAGAAGTTCATCTACTCACACCGGTGCGGAAAGTTTTAAGAGACTCTATATGGGTTTAGAAGATGGTGATGAAGAGGATATTCATAGCGCATTGAAACATTTAAGCTCACTTCCCTTTATAGACAAAAATAGAATAGCCATTTGCGGATGGGAATATGGAGGGCATACAGCAATCATGTCCATGACCGGAGAAAATTCATTAATTAAAGTAGGAATAGCTATCACTCCAATTACAGATTGGCGTTTTTACAACGCTATGCTAACCGAAAGAGTTATGTTAACCCCTAAAGAAAACATAAATGGTTATTCTAATAGATCACTATTGAGCAGAGCGGATAAAATTAAAGGACGCCTATTGCTAATACACGGTATAGATGACAGCAATATACCTTACACCAATACCGCTGCACTTAGCCAATCACTTATAGATGCCGGAATTATTTTCGATATGCAGGTATATGCTAACAGTAAAAGCGAGAGTGCCAATAGGCATACATTAGTAAGAATTATCGATTTCCTAGATACAAATCTTTAATTACAGAACTATTTATAGAGTAAAAAGATACAAATCCATCCTGTCAAATCAGGAATTTGGTTTTTCCATTCCAATATACTTTTAGTCTTCACAAATTCATTATCTAGGGTTAGATTGGCAGCAATACACAATTTTGTAGTAGGTTTACAAGAGTGAATAATATCATCCACCATTTTTGCATTCCTATATGGAGTTTCAATAAATATTTGAGTCTGATTCTCTTTATAAATTAACTGCTCCAATTTTTTTAATCTCTTTTTTCTCTCTTCCTGACCAATAGGTAAATATCCATTAAATGCAAAATTCTGACCATTAAAACCGGCAGCCATAATGGAAAGTATTATACTTGAAGGTCCCACTAAAGGAACTACTACAAAACCTTTTCTTTGTGCTATTGAGACCACCTCAGATCCCGGATCTGCCACAGCTGGACAGCCTGCTTCAGACAATAATCCCACAGAATTTCCCACCTCTAAAGGAAGAAGCATTTTATCCAGTTCTGAGAGTTGAGTTCGCTTATTAAGGGTAAAAAAAGTCAAAGAGTCAATGTCTATACTCCTATCTATCTGTTTCAAAAAACGTCTGGCCGATCTGACATTCTCCACAATGAAAAATTTTATACCTAAAATAATCCTTCTATTATATAGGGGAATAGATTGTTCTACAGGCGAATTACCTAAGGTAACAGGGATAAGATAGAGAGCTACCCGCATTTTATAAAAAATAATCGCAAAGGTAATAAAAAACTAATCTAACTTTGTAGCCAATCAGAATATTTTAGTAAACAGATTGATCGTTTCCTATTTTGATAAGATTTTGTTAATTATAATTGAGAATAACTTTTAATGGAAACAACTAAAAAAGAGACAATAATTAGTATTAAAAATGGTGTTGCTTTAAACCCCCTTTTTCGTTTTAAAGAACCGATAAATTTTCACGTTAGTATAGGCGAACAGATTGCTATAATAGGTCCAAATGGATCGGGTAAGAGCATTCTAGTAAACACTATAAGAGGGCAATACCCTCTATTTGATAATAATTTATCCAAAAACAGATATAATAGCAGAGTCGTAAAAAGCGACAAGCTAGCATACATATTATTTCGTGACAGTTATGGAGAGTCGGATAGTACCTTCTATTATCAACAAAGATGGAATAATACAGAGATTGATCATTATCCAAAAGTAAAAGATCTTTTACCGGTTATTAATGATAAGGCGTGGAGAGACGAACTCTTTAGTCTATTTTCTATTGACAACATCCATGAAAAGCGCTTAGTGTCACTTTCTAGCGGGGAAATGCGTAAATTTCAATTGGTAAAAGCCCTCTCCACCCATCCGAAAATCATTATTATAGATAATCCTTTTATCGGTTTAGACAAAAAGTCTAGAGATAATATCTCTATATTGCTTGAAAAAATTATAGATAGATGGAGGTTGCATGTAATAACAGTTGTTTCACGTAATGTAGATATAGCCAAATTCATAACCCATGTAGTACCTGTTAAAAAAATGGTGTGCGGTATAAAACAGACTAAGACTGACTATCTAAAGAGAGAAAATTGCACTATTACATATCCTGGTTTATCCAATGTAACTAAAAAAAAGATAGCCCAAATTAGTACACAAATCTCAGAAACAGATATTATAGTTGATTTTCGCAAAGTATCTTTAAAGTATGGAGATAAAGTGGTTCTAAATAGATTAAATTGGGTTGTCAGAAATGGTGAAAAATGGGCTCTTTTAGGTCCTAACGGTTCTGGCAAATCTGCTCTACTCAGCCTAATTTATGCCGACAATCCTCAATCGTATGCCTATGAAATAACTCTGTTTGGAAAAAAAAGAGGAAGCGGAGAGAGTATTTGGGATATAAAAAATAGAATAGGATATGTATCACCCGAATTACATCGCTCCTATGTTCGTCATCTTTCTGTAGAGAGTGTAATAGCATCCGGATTACGCAATTCTATAGGATTGTATGGAAAGATTAATGACAAAGAGAGGCATATATGTAGCGTTTGGATGGATATATTTGATATTAGCCATTTTGCACATAGAGATTTTTTTACTCTTTCAAGCGGCGAGCAGAGGTTAGTTCTTTTAGCAAGAGCTTTTGTAAAAGACCCTCTATTACTTATTCTAGACGAACCATTTCACGGACTTGACTCATATAATAGAGAGCTGGTTATGGATATAATTTATTCGTTTTGTAACAGGGCCGGAAAAACATTGATATTGGTCACACACTATCCGGAAGAGCTACCTAAATTTATTAACCGTTCACTTATACTATCACCTCAACAGTAAACTACTTAATTCAAAGAGAGGAAAATTTTCTTACCCTCTTAAAGTAATATTGCCACAATATACTGAATTCGCCTCTTTTGACATCAACTCCCGCCATATCAATTTTAGATAGTCTTTCACGCTCCTCTTTATACTCCGACCTCATCTTAGCAAAATGAATTCTAGCACGTATTACAGCACTAAAATCGCGAAATTTTCCCTGTAATAGGAACATTAATGCTGCCAACATATCCAAAAAGATACGTATTATCATAACTCTTTTCAGATCATTCGCAGATAAATTTTTATATAGAGTTAGTAAGTTATTACGAAAATTCAAATAGGTCTTAAGCGGGTTTTCTCGTTTTAACGTGGCAGCACCCACATGAAAAACTTTGCTGGCAGGTATGCATACAATTTCACGTCCTATTCTTCTCAATCTCCAACATAGATCAATCTCCTCCATATGCGCAAAAAACTTAGCATCAAGACCTCCTACGTTCCAATAATCTTTACTTCTTATCATTAATGCCGCTCCAGTTGCCCAAAAAACCGGCACTATATCATCATACTGTCCCTTATCCTGCTCTATACTATTCATTATACGGCCACGACAGTAGAGATATCCCCATTTATCCATATATCCTCCACTTGCGCCAGCATATTCAAACAGATCGGGTTCTTTATAGCTTAACAACTTGGGTTGACAAGCTGCTATATCGGGGTTAGAGTCTAAATATTCCACAAGCGGAGAGAGCCAATTTTCCGTAACCTCTACATCTGAATTCAGTAAAATGTAGTATTCAGCATCAACACTACTTAAAGCTATGTTATATCCCTCTGCAAAACCATAGTTTTTATCAAGACGAATAAAAGGAATATCACTAAACTTTTCTCCCATAATAGTACCAGAATTATCATCCGAATTATTATCCGTTACAATTATTTCTGTTCCAGGGTAATTCGAAAATTTTATTAGAGTAGGAAGAAATTTTTCTAACATAGCTCCCCCATTCCAGTTTAATATAACAATAGCAATTTTTGTTCTCATAATACTTAATCAACCATAGTAGCTTTTAATGCATCTTTTTTAGAATTAAAACCCTCTAAACGGACTTTAATAATTTTATTTTCAAAAGTGTTTCCACAAATGTTGTCTAGTTCAACTTTTATATAATTATCAGTAAAACCATGAGACGGAGTGCGTCTTAATGAACGTTCTACAAGAACATCAGCTTTTTTACCTATCGCAGCTGAATAAAAAGCTTCAAGTTTTTTTTCAGACAACTCTATCAATCTATGACTTCTAATACTCTTATCTTTAAATGATACAGGATTCGGTATTTTTAAAGCCAAAGTACCTGGCCTTTCAGAATAACTAAAAACATGTAACTTTGATATATCCAAACTCTCCAAGAAGCTATAGGAATCCTCAAAAAGCTCATCACTCTCTCCTCTCATTCCTACTATAACATCAACACCTATAAATGCTTGAGGCATTTCGCTCTTTATTTTCATTATTTTTTCAACAAATAGAGATCGATCATAGCGACGATGCATAAGTTCTAATACTTTATCGGAACCACTCTGTAAAGGAATATGAAAATGAGGCATAAATTTTTGTGAACCTGCTACAAACTCTATTATTTCGTCAGTTAATAGATTAGGTTCAATAGACGATATTCTATATCTGGATATGGTCTCTATTTTATCTAATTCTTGAATAAGATTAATAAAATGCTCTCCAGAACTCTTTCCAAAGTCACCAATATTTACTCCGGTAAGTACAATCTCTTGTCCATTTCTCTCTCCGGCCTCTTTAGCCTGTTTAATAATATCTTCAATTTTCCCATTTCTACTCCTACCACGAGTATAAGGTATAATACAATATGAACAAAAATAGTCACATCCATCCTGTACTTTTAAAAAAAATCTTGTCCTATCGCCTTTAGAACATGAAGGAATAAATTTTTCTATATTTTTAGATACAGCTTGTGTAGCTACATTGCCATTTTTCATCTGTTCACATATAAGTTCAAGAACCTGATCCTTTTCATCCTGTCCAATAACAATATCAACGCCAGGAATTAATAGTAGATGATCGGCACTAATTTGACCATAGCATCCCATTACCACAACACAAGCATTGGGATTTTGACGTATTATTTTATTAATAGCTTGTCTGCTTTTTTTTTCTGCCACCTCAGTAACAGCGCAGGTGTTTATTATGCAAATATCCGCCTTCTCTCCCTTTTTGACTGGCTGTACACCCGCATCGTAAAGCCTTTTCACTATAGTCGATGTCTCCGAAAAATTAAGTTTACAACCTAAAGTTATAAATACAACTCTCTTGTCGGAAAAAAAAGATTGATTCATAAAGCAAAAGTATAAAAAAAGGGCTGGTTAGCACCAGCCCTAATTAAAATATTACAATTATTTTATTCTGTTATTTCGGCTACAACCTCATAAGGTACCTCTACTGATACCTCTTTATGTAGAGTAATAACAGCTATATAGCTTCCTACCGTCTTTATTGAACTTGCAACCTCAATTTTCTTACGGTCTATCTCTATTCCCTTTTTTAGAAGCTCTTCTGCTATTCTGGTAGAACTCACACCTCCAAATACAGAACCGCTCTTACTAGTTTTTACAGGGATTTCAAGCGATATTCCCTCAAATTTTGCTGCTATCTGCTCAGCCTCTTGCTTTATTTTTTCCAACTTATGCGCACGCTGACGCAAGTCTTCTGCAAGAACTTTTTTAGCTTGTTCCGTAGCTATTACAGCTAAACCTTTAGGGATAAGATAGTTACGACCATAACCATCCTTTACTCTCACTATGTCATTCTTATAACCTAACTTGGCTATATCTTCCTTTAAAATTAGCTCCATTTTGTCTCTTCTTTGAAGATTATTTCATTAAATCTGTTACATAAGGAAGTAGAGCAATATGGCGAGCTCTCTTCACTGCCTGAGCCACACGACGCTGGTATTTTAAGGATGTACCAGTTATTCTGCGCGGAAGAATTTTTCCCTGTTCATTCAAAAATCTCTTTAAGAACTCAGGATCTTTATAATCTATGTACCTTATACCACTTTTTTTAAAGCGGCAGTATTTCTTTTTTTTAATATCAACTACCTGTGGAGTAAGATATCTAATCTCTGATGATGACTTCTTCATTGACATAATTAAACCTCCTCTGTTTTTGATTGTCTAAGATTTCTTCTCTTTTCAGCATATATTGCTGCATACTTCTCTTGTTTAACTGTAAGGAAACGTATAACACGTTCGTCACGGCGAAAATTCAGTTCAAGTTTTGCAACTACAGTTGGATTAGCGTTGAATTCTAAAAACTGATAAAATCCGGTTGACTTTTTCTGAATTGGATAGGCTAGCTTACGCATACCCCAGTTCTCTTCATTTACAATCTCGGCGCCTTCCGCAACAAGAATGTCTTTAAATTTGTCAACCGCTTCCTTCATCTGAATATCAGATAAAACGGGAGTTAAAATGAAAACGGCTTCGTACTGATTCATACTTTTTGTTATTATATATAGTATTTACAATTTAGGTTGCAAAGGTAGCTTATTTTTTAATAAATACAAACCCACAATCTCTCTTTTTCAATGAGTTTATATTTTAAATTGAGTGATATTAAATAATAGCAAAAGTTTTCTTATTAATATTTCATTTATACAA
>DASRNO010000020.1:0-19075 GCA_035647375.1 Bacteroidaceae bacterium | reverse complement strand
ATATAGCTTTTGTCTTTCGTTTTAGCCAAGCGGCCTCTTTCTCATTCATAAATGGCAGCAGAGTATCGGCCACTCTCTTATTGTAGTTATTTATCCACCGGATTTCGGTATTACTGAGAAGCTCTGTAAGTAAAGGAGTTGTATCAAAATAGACCATAGTCAATGTCTCAAAACAGAGCCAGTCGTCAAACTCATTTTTACCGGCCTCTACACATAAAAGCATATTTTCATGCCTTACACCATGACTACCCTCTCTATATATACCCGGCTCGCAAGATGTTATCATTCCGGCTATAAAAGGTTGATTATTAAAATCTTGTCTAAAACTTTGAGGGCCCTCGTGAACATTAAGCATATTCCCCACTCCATGACCGGTTCCATGTCCGTAGTTACGGTATGTTTTCCATAACTCTATTCTTGCAATTGAATCAAGCCTGCATCCGGGAGTACCCTTAGGAAACAGTGCTGTGGATAGTGCTATCATAGCTTTAAGAGCATAGGTATAATCCTCCCTCTCTAAATTTGTAAGAGGCCCCAACGGAACAGTGCGAGTTACATCGGTAGTACCCGATAGATAGTGAGCACCGGAATCAATCAAATATAATCCCTTAGGTTTTAATTCCGTTTCTATATCCTGCACAGGCGAGTAATGAGGCATAGCTGCATTCTCACCATAAGCTGATATTGTACTAAAGCTATCCCCCCTGTATTCGGAGTTTTCGCCTCTAAAATTGGCTATCTCCTTAGAGGCGACAATCTCTGATATTTTATGCCCCAACTCTATACTCTCTTCTAACCAAAAAAGAAAACGTGTTTTAGCTATTCCGTCAAGAACGTAAGCCCTTCTACAACCATCAATCTCTACAGGATTTTTAATTGCTTTACCTAAAGTTAAAGGCGATTGCTCAAGTATCAGATTCTTCTCTCCAAAGTGGTTTTGTAATATCTTAAACAGTTCGCTATTCATAGAGAAAGGGTCTACAAGAACTCTCTTTTTAGGATCTAATGTCTCAAGGTAACTGAACATTTTCTCATAAGGCAATAGTGTCACGCCATCATTTTCGAGCTTTAATCTTATATTGTCACTCACCTTTTGGGTCTCAATAAACAGAACAGCAATATCCTCTCCTATTAACGCATAAGACATAGGGACCGGGTTATACTCTATATCATTACAACGTATGTTCAACAACCACGCTATCTGATCAAGAGCATTCACAGGAAAGTATGCACAATTGGCAGATTTTAAAACCTCTCTTAGCCAAGATAGTCTCTGCAATACACTCTCTCCCGAATATATTTCATTATGTTCTATAACTATACCCATGGGGTAACCGGGGCGATCTGTCCAAATAGCATCTATAAAATCCGGTTTTGATTCAATATGACACTGTTTGTCAAGGAGTCTATTCTCTAGTTTTTGCCTTTCCTGTTGTGTTACACATAATCCATCTATGCCTATCACGCTAGAGTGCGGCATATTTACGTATAGCCAGTCTAAAAAATCATGCGCATTTTGTCCTTGTATCTCCACACCAGTACCAAATAACTCATTTTTGGCCTGAATAAAATAACGGGAGTCGGTCCACAATCCGGCGTAATTGCGTGTAACTACAACTGTTCCTGCCGATCCGGAGAAACCTGAAATATACTCTCTAATTTTCCATCTGTCAATAATATATTCATTACCGTGAGGGTCAGAATCGCCTATAATGACAGCATCCCATCTTAGCTCTTTTATCAAAGCTCTTAAAGCTTCTATTTTACGGACTGCATTCATAAGTAAGAGAGGTAATTTACAAAAAACTATTTATCTCCAAAAGCCAAATCTCCAGCATCGCCAAGGCCGGGAATGATATAGGCTTGCTTGTTCAAAGAGGGATCTATAGCTGCACACCACACTGTAGTTTTATCTTGAGGAAAAGTTTTTGTAACAAAATCCACCCCTTGACGTGCAGCAATAACAGCTGCCAAATGAATTTTTTTAGGAGTTCCCTTAGAGAGTAGTGCTCTGTAGGCCAAAAGCATACTATTTCCAGTAGCAAGCATAGGGTCTACCAAAATCAATGTCTTTCCTTCAATATCAGGCGATGACATATACTCAATGTGAATATCAAAATTCACCTCGTCCAAATATTTTCGATAAGCCGATACAAATGCATTTTCACAATGATCAAAAATATTGTGGAAACCATAATGAAAGGGGAGTCCCGCTCTAAATACAGTAGCCAACACTATAGATTCATTCGGAACACTAATTTTGGAAATGCCAAGAGGAGTTTGAATTTCCTGTTCAACATAATCAAAACGTCTACTTATCTCATACGCCATTATCTCTCCTATTCTCTCAAGATTACGCCGGAACCTCATCTGGTCATGTTGAATCTCTACATTACGCAATTCTGCCATAAACTGATTCAAAACAGAATCTGTCTGATTAAAATCTATTACCTCCATTTAACATAGCTTTTCTTCAAAAATAACTAAATATGGTTTTGCTAACAAAGGAACAAAAAAATCTCTTTCCCTCTATTGTTAAATTCGTTTTTGTGTCTACTTTACTCTTATTATTTGTAATAGAGTTGGCGCTTAACTGTTTTTAGTTAGAATTTATTAAAATCATGCGGTTTTTGTCAATAATAAAAAAACTGAACTTTGCGTATTATAGAAAAAGAGTAACTTTGTACCCAGTGAACAAGGGCGCAGAGGAAAATACGCCAGAAGGTGTTCTTGGGCAGAAAGTATTTAACCTTTTAATTTTTCAAAATGGCAAAGATTGATTTAAGCAAGTATGGGATTTCCAACCCAAAAGAGATTATTCACAACCCTTCGTTCGATACCCTTTTCGAGGAAGAGACAAGACCCACTCTAGAAGGTTTTGAAAAAGGAACAGTAACAGAACTAGGAGCTGTCAATGTTATGACAGGTGTATATACAGGACGTTCTCCCAAAGACAAATTCTGGGTATACGACGAGGTAAGCAAAGATACCGTATGGTGGACTTCTGACGAATATAAAAACGACAACAAACCTGTTACCCCCGATACATGGAATGTTCTTAAGGATCTTGCGGTAAAACAGCTTTCCGATAAAAAATTATTTGTCGTTGACACTTTCTGTGGTGCCAATGAGAACTCAAGGCTAAAAGTTCGTTTCATTATGGAGGTTGCATGGCAGGCTCACTTTGTCAAGAACATGTTTATCCGCCCCACCGAAGAGGAGTTAAAAAATTATGGAGAGCCCGACTTTGTGGCATTCAATGCTGCAAAAGAAAAAGTTGTAAACTATAAAGAATTGGGATTAAATTCCGAAACAGCCGTTGTATTTAATTTAAAGCAAAATGAGTGTGTTATTCTGAACTCCTGGTATGGAGGTGAAATGAAGAAGGGTATTTTCTCTGTTATGAACTACCTGCTTCCACTTAAAGGCATGGCCTCTATGCACTGCTCAGCCAATGTTGGAAAAGATGGCGACACCGCAATTTTCTTTGGTCTCTCAGGAACAGGAAAGACAACTCTCTCAACAGATCCAAAACGTGCACTTATTGGCGACGACGAACATGGCTGGGACGAGGATGGCATATTCAACTTTGAGGGCGGATGCTACGCTAAGGTAATTAACCTGGACAAAGATAGCGAACCCGATATTTTCAACGCAATTAAACGTGATGCTCTTCTTGAGAATGTTACAGTTGACAGCAATGGAAAAATTGATTTCAACGATAAGAGTGTTACTGAAAACACACGAGTATCATATCCGATATATCACATTAATAACATTGTCTCTCCGGTATCTAAAGCCGGCCATGCACAGAAAGTTATCTTTCTTTCGGCCGACGCTTTCGGTGTTCTTCCTCCCGTTTCAATTCTGAATCCGGAACAGACACAATACTATTTTTTATCTGGTTTCACAGCAAAACTTGCAGGAACAGAACGCGGAATTACAGAACCTACTCCCACTTTCAGTGCCTGCTTTGGAGCCGCTTTTCTTAGCCTTCACCCAACAAAATATGCGGAAGAGTTGGTTAAGAAGATGACCAAGGTCAATGCAAAAGCCTATCTGGTCAATACCGGCTGGAACGGTACCGGAAAACGCATCTCTATCCGCGATACACGCGGCATTATAGATGCTATTCTAGATGGTTCTATAGATAAAGCTCCAACAAAAGTAATACCTCATTTCAATTTTGTTGTACCCACTGAGTTACCCGGTGTACACTCAAATATTCTTGACCCACGCGACACCTATACAGATGCCTCACAATGGGAAGAGAAGGCTTTGGATTTATCAGGACGCTTCATCAAAAACTTCAGCAAGTTTACAGACAATGAAGCAGGAAGTAGACTTGTCGCTTCTGGTCCTAAGCTCTGATTATTCACCAGTTGAATAGATACCAGACGCTCTTTCAAGTCTTAATCAAATAGGCTTGAAAGAGTGTTTTCATTAACATTCTTTAATCTGCAATAAAACACTATATGAAAAAAATACTTCTCATACTGTTTACAATCCTCCTATTCTTACCGGTTAAAGCACAACCACCTATGATGGGTGGTATGGGTATGGGTAGGTATAACACGCAATCATTCTATATGGCCGAATCAGATTCCATAGCAAAAGTCATACTCAACCAAATATCTGATATTCTAAACATTAATACAAAACAGACAAAAAAAATGTCTAATATTATAAGTCAAGAATACGAGGCCACCTGTAGAATAATACAGATGTCTGTAATGGAGAATATGGTGAACAGCACGCGCAGAGGTGGTATGTATGATTATAATTTTGGTGGCGTAACAACACCCGTACAGGAGCAAAAGACTCAAAATTTGGATACAGTTGCAGTAATCAACAATATTGATAAACTTACAGCAAAATACGAAAAAAGATACAAGAGGGTACTTGAAGAGAGACAGTTCTCTGAATGGAGCAAATTCGAAAAGGCAAGAAAACAGGAAGAACTATCGGAATTAATCCAACGGGTATATGACAATACAGAGAATATTTTCTAACTAAACAAGCTACGGATAAAATCCATATAATTATTTAAAACAGATTATGAAAATAGCACTAATTGGCTACGGCAAGATGGGGCGCGAAATAGAAAAGGTAGCTTTATTGCGTGGGCATGAGATAGTGTGTAAAATTGACGTTAATAACTTATCCGATTTTGAAAGTGATGCTTTCCGTAGCGCAGATGTAGCAATAGAGTTTACCATCCCATCGCAAGCCTACAACAATGTAATCAGAGCTTTCAAAAATGGTCTTAAAGTTGTAAGCGGAAGCACTGGATGGATGGAACAGCATACAGAAGAGATGAGGCTTTTATGTGAAAAAAATAACAAAACCCTTTTTTGGTCAAGTAATTTCAGTCTTGGAGTAGCCATTTTTTCAATGGTAAACAGCTATCTGGCAGAAATTATGAACAACTATCCCATGTTTCAAATCTCCATGTCTGAGACACACCATATACATAAGCTTGACTCTCCAAGTGGCACAGCCATTACTCTGGCACAAGATATAATAAAATGCATTGATAGAAAGATAAACTGGTCTCAGGGATCGCTACACACTACCAATGGCATTCAGGAACCTATCAAGCAAATTCCCGAATCCAACATAAGAATAGATTCTATTAGAAAAGGCGAAATACCCGGCATTCACACTATAATGTACGAATCGGAAGCTGATTTTATCACTATAACCCACGAAGCCAAAAATAGATCGGGATTAGCATTCGGAACTGTTATAGCTGCAGAATACACCTATAATCATCAGGGATTTCTAACGATGAAAGATCTTATGGGCTTTTTATCGGAACAACATACCTGATAAAATATATAGATTATGAGAAAAATTTCAAAGACACCACCCGTTCAATGGATAAAAATGTCTGTGTCAATGGTTTTATACCTGATATTTATTCTTTGGGTTAAAAGTTGGCTTGGGCTTATTTTGGTACCTTTAATTTTTGATGTTTACATAACAAAAATTATTAACTGGTCCTGGTGGAAGAGTCTGAAAAATTCATTTTTTAAATCAATTATGAGTTGGATAGATGCAATAGTATTTGCTCTTGTAGCTGTCTATTTTGTCAATCTTTTTTTCTTTCAAAATTACACAATACCATCATCTTCACTAGAGAAATCGCTTTTGGTAGGCGACTATCTATTTGTCAGCAAAATGGCTTATGGCCCAAGAAAGCCGCACACTCCCCTTACAATGCCGCTTACTCAGCATACAATGCCATTGACCAAAGGTAAAAGTTACATTGAATGGCCACAATGGGGTTACGAGAGAGTTAAAGGATTTGGCAATGTTAAACTTAACGACATTGTTGTTTTCAATTATCCATCGGGCGATACAGTTACTCTGAATCCGATTTATCAAAATATGGATTTCTACGGAATAGCTTATGAACTTGGAGCCGGTATGTGCAAACCAATTGATATAGAAAGTTTATCTATTATAGAGCAACGTTCCGTCTACAACTTCTATTATAAAACCGGACGTAGCTATATAGACCGACACTCTGATGTTTTCGGAGGAGTAACAAGTCGTCCTGTAGATCGTAGAGAGAACTATGTAAAAAGATGTGTTGGACTTCCCGGACAGACAATTCAGATAATTGATGGTACAATATATCTTGACGGAAAGCCTAATAAACAACCCGAAAATGTTCAATTCAACTATATTGTAGAGCTACTTAAACCTATTCCTTTAGAACTTCGTGACCGGATTGGGCTTAGTCTTGAGGACTTACCTGCTGTTGATAATCGTCCCGGAACAAAAATTTTTCCACTTACTCAAGAGGCTGCCAGTATCCTTCTTTTACGTAACGATTTAGTTGCTGGAGTAGAAAAAATAGTTCAACCTAATGGAGAATGGCTTTTCCCGCTAAATAAATATACCGGGTGGAGTGGTGACAACTACGGTCCGGTATGGATTCCATCTAAAGGAGAGAGCATTAACCTAACCCTTGAAAATCTACCTTTTTACGAAAGAGCTATTAAAGTATACGAAAATAATAGCCTGGAAGTATTAAACAATGGCAGTATTTTAATAAACGGGCAAAAGGCAGAGTCATATACTTTCAGAATGGATTACTACTGGATGATGGGAGACAATCGTCACAATAGTGCAGATTCGCGTTTTTGGGGTTTTGTTCCGGAAGACCATATTGTTGGACGTCCTGTTCTGGTATGGCTATCGCTTAATAAGGATAAAACGTTTGGAGAAAAAGGAAAGATTCGATGGAATCGCATGTTTCGTTTAGTAAAAAATTTTAATTAAATGACCCCTCTGTTATGTTCTGCTTACCTCCCTCCAATAAGTTTCCTGTTAGCTCTGAACGGAAAAACTACAGCCCATCTGGAGTGTTTTGACAATTACAATAAACAGACCTACAGAAATCGATGTATAATAGCTGGGCCAAATGGCCCATTGACTCTGTCAATCCCTATTGAAAAAGGATCATCCCCATATCAACAGATGAAAGATGTTCGTATAAGTAATCATTTTGATTGGGTTCGTTCTCATCTAACTGCTTTGCAATCCGCCTATATGAACAGCCCATTTTTCATCTTCTATAAGGACGATTTCCACTCTATTTTTGATAAAAAACATACCTTCTTATTCGATCTTAATTTAGAACTTTTTCAAAAAATAATTGAGCTAATCGATATAGAAGTGACGCTATCACCTACATATTCCTACTCGAAAACAGATGATGATATTATCGATTTTAGATCTCTTATTGATCCCAACTATCCTTTAGTAGACGACCTTACAATCACCCCATACTATCAAGTATTTCAACATAAGACCGGTTTTTTACCAAATTTGAGTATAGTAGATCTCCTATTCAATATGGGGCCGGAAAGCCGAGCGGTCCTTCTTAATAAAGAGTTATAAATATCGCTTAACCGTATCAGATATCAAATTTGGCTGTATAGCACTCAAACAGCGATAATCTTTATAAATACAAGGCGTTTTTCCAAAAACCGAACAGGGTCTACAATCCATATTTGCTTGAATACAATTTTCAAGACTCTGCCCATATCCCATAAATCCTAAAGACGGATGTGTTGCCCCCCATACAGAGACCACCGGAGTTGCTACTAACGATGCTAAATGTGCGTTCGAAGAGTCCATAGAGAGCATAACATCTAAATGGCTCATTAGTATTAATTCTTCTAACATTGTAAGTTGTCCCTTTATCACTATCACAGACTCATTTTTTTCCCACCTCTCTACCTTTTCTGTCTCCTCTCCATAAGCAAAAACAAATAGCACTGTATTTCTCAATTTTGTAAGATTTTTTACAACACACTCCATCATTTCAAGAGGGTAAATTTTACCTCTGTGGGCAGCAAAAGGAGCTATTCCTACCCACCTATAATCTCTTTTTTCTCCTGTAAATCTTCTTATCTTCTCAAATTCGCCCCTACCTTCGCCAAAAATTGATCTAAATTTTATTTCAACACTAAATCCCAATCTGTTTAATACTTCGTTATACCTTGTAGTCATGGGATCTAATTCCAAATTTTTTTTACACCATTTTCTACTTGCCCTCCAACGCTCAAATCGTCCCTTTCTTATTGATTTAACTCTCACTCCGGTAATTAAAAACAGAGCAGACAATACTCTTGAACGTAAAACACCATGAAAATCTGCTACTGCCTGAAACTCTCTTCTTCTCAAAAAAGAGAATAATCTTAATAGGCCACCTATACCGTTATAATCGGCTTTCACATTCACTCCGATAAATTCAAAATTATCGGGCATACCAAAAAACAGATCTTCAAAACGTTTATTGGAAATAAGAGAAAGCCGATGAGTCGGAAAACTGCGTGCAAAAGAATTCAACACCGGAACCGTCATAGCCACATCTCCTATGGCAGAAAAGCGGATCACCAAAATATTCATTCAAAAAACTATCTCTGTGAAAAATTCTGTCCGTAGAGTATAGGATTTAAAGAGGGGTCGTTATACATCTTCATCTGTTTATATACCTTCATAAACTTACGACCGGCGGCCATATCCTCAAGCAGAGTATCAATTGCCAGTGATAAATCCACACTCTGTTCCTGAAGTACACTTAATTTCTCGGCACATTTTTCTCGTAATTGTTGAGTAGAGTCTTTTCTTTGTGCCTCTACATTCATATGATAAATTTTCAGAGCCAAAATAGATAGACGATCTATTGCCCAAGCAGGACTCTCAGTATTGATAGTAGCATTATTTAATATGCTAACCTTTGAAAAACGTTCAAGAAAATAGTTGTCAATCAATTCCACAATATCTGTACGCTCTTGATTAGATTTATCTATCCTACGCTTTATAAGCAGAGCTTTAGAAGGATCTATTTCAGGATCACGAATAATATCCTCCAGATGCCACTGTACTGTATCAATCCAACTTTTCAAGTAGAGATAATAATCTATTGTCTCCTTTTGAAAAGGGTTTATAATGGGTGAGTCAACATTGTCATAGAGGTGAAAATCATCTATTGCTCTATTAAATATTGATAAACTGTATTGGCTAAATGACATTTTGTTGCTTTTTTGATTAAATATCAGACAAAACTATGCAAAGTTTTGATAAAGGACAATCAAAGTGAGTAAAAAAAGGTATTAAACCGTTGCCGTAAAAATCCAAGATTACACAACTTCTCGTTTTTTGTGCAATATTCTGATATTTACCTCTCCTTTTTTTGGCAGTAATTACTAAAAGAGCTTACTTTGCCCGTAAAATATTTTTAATTTACTTTAAATTGTTAATAACTATGGCAGATTCACAAGTTGCAGAAAGAGTTAAAGCTATTATAGTCGACAAGTTAGGTGTAGAACTCTCAGAGGTTACAGCCGAAGCTAGCTTTGCTAGTGATCTTGGAGCTGATTCTCTTGATACCGTTGAGTTGATTATGGAATTTGAAAAAGAGTTTGGAATTTCAATTCCTGACGATAAAGCCGAGGATATATCTTCTGTAGGTGATGCTATCTCTTACATTGAGGAGAACGCACAAAAATAAGCAATTTATATGGGGTTAAAAAGAGTTGTTGTAACGGGGCTTGGCGCTGTTACTCCCTTGGGAAACAGTATTCCCAAAATGTGGGAGAACGTTATTAACGGTATTAGTGGAGCAGCACCTATTACTAATTATGACACTCTCTCTATTCGTACAAAAACTAACTTTGCTTGCGAAGTTAAAGATTTTGACATAACCCAATATATCGACAAAAAAAATGCGCGTAAGTTAGATACTTACGCGCATTTTGCTATAGGTGCCGCTACCCAAGCAATTAAAGATTCCAATCTGGATCTGGAAAAAGAGGATTTAGACAGAATTGGCGTTATTCTTGGTGTTGGCATGGGAGGAATTGACTCTTTTGAAAAAGGTATTAACGCTATAGGCGCACAAAAAGAATTAGGACAGGAACTAAAAGTAACTCCCTTCTTCATTCCCAGAATTATTGGCAACATGGCGGCCGGATACATTTCAATAATGTACGGTTTTTGTGGTCCTAACTACATAACATCATCCGCTTGCGCCTCTGCCACAAACGCCTTAATCGATGCAGTAAATTTGATTCGTCTTGGTAAATCCGATATTATAGTAACCGGCGGTACAGAAGCAGCAGTTACCGATGCAGGGGTGTGTGGTTTCAACATAATGCATGCCCTTTCAACAAGAAACGAATCGCCCGAAACTGCTTCAAGACCATTGAGTAAAAGTCGCGACGGTTTTGTAATTGGCGAAGGAGCAGGTTGTCTCATTCTAGAAGAGTATGAACACGCCAAAGCTCGCGGAGCAAATATCTACGCCGAAGTAGCAGGATGGGGGCTTTCAGCCGATGCCTACCATATCACAGCTTCTGAGCCCGAAGGTAAAGGTGCAGCCAAAGTCATGATAAACGCCATTAACGATGCAAGTTTAAAAATCGAAGATATTGATTACATAAATATGCATGGTACCGCCACTCCAATGGGCGACATTGTTGAATGTAAAGCTATTCTCGATGTGTTCGGTAAGCACGCTTACAAAATGAATATAAGCTCCACAAAATCAATGACCGGCCATCTTCTTGGAGCTGCTGGAGCTATTGAAAGTATTATTTGTGTCTTATCTGTTAAGAACAATATTGCTCCGCCAACAATCAATCATGAAGAGGGAGACAATGATGAACAGATTGACTACAATATGAACTTTACTTTCAATAAGGCTCAAAAAAGAGTTATCAACACTGCACTCTCTAACACATTCGGTTTTGGAGGTCACAATGCTTGTATAATATTTAAAAAAGCCATTGAATAATAGTGCTTCGGTTTTGTAATTTTCTTAATCTATTAAGGTTTTCTTTTTTTAAAAAAACCAGCAAGACTCTGCCAAAAATGCTCTACTCCACATTTATAGGGATTATTCTTTAATTTTATCTATTCTCTCTATTAAAGAACTTAAAGCTGTTGAACAAAACAGAGATAAGAATTGATTATATTTGTGTTGAATATAATAGATATTTTCAATGAATTTAACTCCCACTATAAGAGCTTTTCTCTCTTTTAGGGTACGAACAATAAACCAATATGCGGAACTGGCCCAATCGCATCAATCAAATGTGTTAAAACGTTTAATTATAAGCGGTCGAAATACCTGTTGGGGCAAATTGTACCATTACAGAGACATATCTTGTTACGACGATTTTAGGAAAACAGTTCCCATAAGCTGCTACGATGATATTAAACCTTTCATAGAAAGAATGAGAAAGGGTGAAAAAAATGTTCTCTGGCCCGGAAAAATTAAATGGTATGCCAAATCATCAGGAACCACACACTACAAAAGTAAATACATTCCGGTTAGTAATCAGGGCTTAAATTCTCTTCATTATGTTGGTGGTTTAGATTCTATCGCCCTATATCTTAATAGAGAAAAAAACAGCCGTTTGTTTCAAGGAAAAGGGTTGATTCTTGGCGGTAGCTACCAGTCTGACAGCTATTCAAATAAAAGCATAACCGGCGACTTAAGCGCTATTCTTATTGACAATATCAACCCTTTAGTCAATTTTTTCCGAGTTCCCGACAAAAAGACTGCGTTAATTGCCGATTTCGAGGAAAAGAGCAAAAAAATTGCTCTCCAAACAATAAATTCTAACGTTACAAATATATCAGGAGTACCCTCTTGGATGATGGGGGTTTTAAAACAGGTCCTTGAAATATCAGGGAAAGAGTATATTGGAGAGGTGTGGCCCAATTTTGAGGTTTTTTTTCATGGAGGTGTAAGTTTTGCTCCATACCGTGAACAATATAAGCGCATTATTAACTCCAATAAGATGCGTTTTATGGAGACTTACAACGCTAGCGAGGGATTTTTTGGAATTCAGGACGATCCCGATGATAACTCAATGCTGTTAATGGTTGATTACGATGTTTTCTATGAATTTATTCCTCTTGCGGAACTTGACAACGCAAATCCCAAAGCAATCCCCTTAGCCGAGGTTCAGCTTGGACAGACATACGCCATGCTTATCAGCACATCGTGTGGTCTGTGGCGATATCTTATTGGCGATACTGTTAAATTTACCTGCACCAAACCATACAAATTTATTATTACCGGACGTACCAATCTTTTTATAAATACTTTTGGCGAAGAGCTGATGATTCACAATACAGAGAGAGGGGTGGCAGAAGCATGCAAACTTACTAAATCTCATATAACTGATTATACGGTGGCACCGGTTTTTATGGACGACAATGCAAAATGTCGTCACCAATGGCTTGTCGAGTTCGACACACCACCAGAATCGTTAGAAAGATTCTCAACCATTCTAGATAACACTTTGCAGCAACTAAACTCCGATTATGAGGCCAAACGTTTTAAAGACATTACTCTTCAACCTCTCGAAATCATTGTTGCCAGAAAAGGCCTTTTCAATGAATGGTTAAAAAGTAAAGGTAAACTTGGAGGGCAACACAAAGTTCCCCGACTTAGTAATTCCAGAGAACTTATTGAGGAACTGATAAAACTTAATTTTCAGGAATAGTGAAAAAAAAACCCACAACAGTTGATTACTTAATAGAGTCAGTCCTTTACATATTACTGACCATTTTATTAATTTTGCCCATATATAGTTGTGCAAGTATAAGTACCCCGGATGGAGGTGAATACGATGAGACTCCCCCCTCTTTTGTTAAAAGTTCACCACACCGAAACAGCACAAATGTAAAAACAACTAATATCACAATTGAATTTGACGAATTTATAAAATTAGAAAATGCGGCAGAGAAGGTAGTAATATCGCCACCTCAAGTTCAGCAGCCCGAAATAAAGGTAACCGGAAAGAAAATTCAAATCAAATTGCTTGATTCTCTACACTTAAACACAACTTACACTATCGACTTTGCCGATGGAATTGTAGATAACAACGAAGGCAATCCATTAGGTGACTTCTGTTTTAATTTTTCCACCGGCAACAATATTGATACACTACAGATAGCTGGAACCGTACTTAACGCATCAAATCTGGAACCTATCAAAGGTATACTGGTAGGTTTACACAGCAATCTTTCTGATACGGCATTCACCAGTTTACCTTTTGAAAGAGTATCTCGTACCGATAGTCGCGGACAATTCGTTATTAGAGGGCTTTCACCCGGCCAATATCGCATATATGCACTTCAAGACATGGATCAGAACTATCTGTTCAGTCAAAGAAATGAACAGGTGGCTTTTCTTGACACTATAATAACACCCGGTTTTGAAACAAGATATCGTCAAGACACTATATGGACCGAATCCCTCACCATAGACACTGTTATATCCGTAAAATATACCCGTTATTATCCTGACAATCTCATACTTAGAGCCTTCAAGATGTCGCCGAACATTCATTATCTTGTAAAAAGCCAAAGAGTTGAACATAACAAATTTTCACTCTTTTTCTCTCTGCCTGCCGACTCACTTCCCCTATTAAAAGGGCTAAATTTTAACGAAGAAAATAGTTTTGTGATTGAGAAAAGTCCGGGAAACGATACCATTCATTATTGGATAAAAGATACAGCTATTTACTACTTGGACACACTCAATATTAGCCTTACTTATTTTGCTACAGACACTAACAATATTCTATCATTAACAACCGACACACTACAGTTATCACCTAAAAAAACCAGAGCCACTATACTCAAAGAAGAGAGTAAAAAAGCTGAAGAACAATTAACAGAATTAGAAAAAGAGAGAAAACGTCTTGAAAGGAGAGGTGACACAATAGCTATTGCTGAACTTATGAAACCTAAGACACAATTTCTGGGAATGAATCTTAGAATCCAATCTACAATTGAATTAAACAGCAATCCCTCTATCGAATTTAAAGAACCCATCTTCTCCATATCAGACTCTGCCATCAAAATCCAGAAAAAAATAGATACTCTGTGGGTTGATATACCCTTTCATATAAAACCTGACAACAACAAAGTTAGAGAGTATACTGTATTTGCCGAATGGCGTCCGGCAGAGACCTATATGATAAATATCGATTCAGCTTCTATAACAGGATTATATGGATTACACAACAATGGCATATCGTATCAATTTAAGTTCAGACCTATTGAGCAATATAGTGTTTTCACAGTAAATGTAAGAGATTCAAAGCCGAGTTATTTTATTGAATTACTTGACAAACAAGAAAAAGTTGTTCGAACAGGAAGGGTAGAAAATGGTAGTGTGGATTTTTTCTTTATTAAGCCGGGAAAATATTATGTCCGATTAATCAACGATTCGAATGGAAACGGCAAATGGGACACTGGCAATTATGAAAGTCTCACTCAACCCGAAGAGGTCTATTATCTAAACAAAGGTTTCGAATTAAAACAAAACTGGGAACACGAAACTGAACTCTGGGATGTTTTACAAATACCTCTTAACAATCAAAAGCCCGAAGAGATTATAAAACAAAAAGCAGATGCCACTAAGAAAATAGCCTCCAGAAACGCCGAAAGAGAGCAAAAACGTAAAAAATAGAACCGCCAACAAACTACTCGCAAACAGGGCGGATTGGTTGAAACACGATTGTCAAGGTTCTTTAATAATTGAACAAATGTACCATCCTTACCTAAAAGAGGCTTGCCAGATTTAAGCAGCTCCAGCGCCTTAGTTTGAAAGGACTTGAAATTTAAAGATTTCAATCTTGTTGCATCTAAACCATAAGCAACAAAAATAAAACAATATACACTTTACGGAATGATTTTTGCCATATCATAAGCATACAATTCTTCATCAGAATTCATTCCATACAGAACTTTATGTATTTCATCATACTCTATTCTGTTTATAGTTCTATCCATCTTGAAACCGGTTATGTACTTACCCTCCCAGTCAAACACAAGCAATTCAGGATAGCAGTCACCAGCTGTGGTTTTTTTAGTATATTCACCTTGTCTGTACAGAAACATAAGATATTGTGATGACGAGGCACCATCAGTAAAATGTAACTGCATTATAGGATTATTATCAAGAAATGTATCGTTAAATGTAGTAGAACCTATCTGATGGATGGCAAAGTATTTGTCCACATCAAAATCCATATAAAGCAAATAATTCATACGTTGAAAGGATTGTACTACGAAATTTCTCTGTGGATGTTTATATAAACTTCCTAAGTAAGGAAGCGATTTGTCATCTTCGGACTCAATATCCATTAGTGTATTAAAGAACTTAAGTTCTCTTTTTACTCCATCTTTATATACTGTGTATCTGGTTGGAATACCTGTTATATCTTCATTATTAAAAGCGTTTTCTTCATATTCATATCTATAATTGTAATCATTGCCTAATAACATAAATTCACCATCACGCATTGAAAGACACTCTTGAGAACTTATAATTTTGGTGTTCCCGCTTTGAAGTGATGCCGTAATATCAACCTCTTTGAATGTACGTGGAGGATCAATCAGTGCTAAAATCAGATGGCCATTTCTATAATATGCCTGTTCTGTGACAGACATTGTTTGCAACATCTCGTTTCTTGCACGTCCCCTCTTGCAAAATGAGCCAAGATGTTCAAGTGTATTCGAGCTAAACACCTGCAGTTGTCCTTCTGGATTTTTTGTAGTAATCATGATAAGAGTATCAAATACAACTATATTAGTGGCACCCAAAATTTCAGATTTGACCAATTTACCTTCAATTATATCGCCGGTTTTGTTAAGGAAATCTACCTCATGAACATCAACTAAAATGTTTGGATCGCTGTTGCAAGAGATAGTCAACAACAAAGCCAATCCCACAATAAAAAAAACACAATTCTGTTTCATATATTATTATTTATGTAAAAAACTATTTTCTAAAAACCTTTATAATTATAGGTAGAGAGTGCATAATCTTTAGCAACTCCCTACCTACAAAAATAAAATTAAGTTATGGTGTTACAATGATATCAATACAAGTAGCATTTTTTGAAGATACTGTATTGTCAGAATCACCACAATAACCACTATCATATTTAATCACGCCTAGTTTCTCACTTTTTGACTCAAAAATATCGCATTTAATCTCTTCCATACGAACATTGCAATCACCACTAGTTAACGCCTCATAATTATCACTTATTACAGGATTTGGTGAACCTATCGCAAAAAAAGCACCGGCAGAAATAGCCAATGTACAAAATATCCATTTTAAAAATTTCATTTTTGTTTAAATTAAATCGTTAGTAAAAAAAAGTAATAGCATGATAATTCTCAACACGTGTCTTATATCTGCCAATCATAAAAGAACGCTATTTTAGTTGAGACCTCTGATGAAATTATCTATCTTTGCTGTATCATTTTTTAAGTTTATACTTAAGATTTGGGCGGAAGGAACGGGATGGATTGACTGTGCAAGAGTGTGGCCATCACGTCTCTTCCGCTTTTTCAAATCTGTTAATGATCTCTGTTTTTTATTACAATTTCCATTCGAAATTTATTTTTATGTACTATTAGCTCTTTTCTAATCAGTTGTTTTTATTCTTTTATTATAACCACTTAATATTCCCGTATTCATCAAAGGTGAATAGAATAGAACACGCAGAAACTAATACTCTTAATCAATCTTTAATGGATTGTGAATTAACAAAACGAGAAACAGTCAAAGATTCAATTGATTCTATGCGGCAACCGATTATGGCGGCAATACAGAATAGCGTTGCGAATATCAACCTCTCTCTTGTTTTTTTCATAGGAAAATCTTGTGCTGTAATTAGAATTAAGACTTAGTTAAAATAAAGTTGATGAATCTGTTTTTTATCTCTTATAATAATCATGAGTATCATGATTTATCTTGTGTATTAGGAGTTATCATATAGAAATAGAAGTAAAAGAATAAGAAGAATAATGCTTCTGCATTATTTATATCTACTTTTTTTAGCAGCAGTCAGAAATAAGAGGATCTAAGTAATCGGGATTTAAACATAGCCTATGGCAGGCTCTAAGCTTGTAAGTAAGTGTTGTGATGGATTTTTTCATAGCAAAATTCTATTTTTAAGTTCTTAAATTATCGTTTCATGTATCAAAACGTAGTGCAATTGTAGCATGTTGATTTGAAATAAACAAACTTTTACTATTAAATTGTTTTCAAAATGCCGAATTATTTTAGGCTGTCTTATTAAAAACTCCAAAGAGAGAAAATATAGATTGTTTTACAACCAAAGTTATTAACCAAAAATCAACAATATTGTCCTTTTAAGTAGTGTAAATTAAACTGTATCAGATTTTATTTATACTAGCAACACAACTTTATTATACTGCTCATTATTATAGTATAATTTCAATATTCACAAACGGGACGAATCGGATGTTGTATATAACGTTCATTATAAAATAGTTCCCTGGTTGATTGAAAGATTGTAACAGCAAAAGAACCGATACTTTTATCAATATCAGAATAACAAGATATCGTCCCGGTCCAGAGAAATGCATCGTACAGTGAAATAAAGTCTTTATAATGGCTGTGAAGGCTCTTTAATATGATACTATTACCACTTGGACCGACAAAACTATAATAAGGCCCTCCTATTTTACCAACTCTCTTACATTGTGCAAAAAATTCTTCCGCCTCTTCGGCCGTTGGCATACGCCATTTACCACCCATCTTCTGTTTAACTACATCATATTCGGTACCACTTATCTCATCGCCAATATCCTGATATGTGCCATTCTCAGATGAGTAATATTTATATACAGCCTGAGAACCCTCATAATTGGATTCAGTAACACCCCATGCGTATGCTACACCATCTTCAAGCGGCTCCTGTGCACCCAAATTGCACGAAGCCCATTTTACGCTCAGGCCCAGATCTACAGCCATGTCATCGTAACTCAGGGTCTTGAAAGATCTAACCGGACCGTAATAATAGAGCATATCCTTGTTAAAACGAACATATGCCCTGTAGTAATATGTGGTATTTATGGATAACCCTGATATCTTAACATCAAAAGCACCGTCGGTTACACCATACCATGGTTTAGGTACTATATGACCATTCATAGAGGTCGGGGTATCTTGATCAGACCATATTATTCCAAAAGAGCAGTTACCTCTATCGACGATTGGAACCTCTACCAATCCACTAAGAGTGGCCACATTGAACCGTACCGATAAAGTATCACCGGTTTCAACAGTGGGATTGAACGGATTAGTTGAAAAATTCAGAATCGAGCCTATGTAACGAGTACCATCAGACTTTTCGAATATGGCACAATAATATATCTTCTGATTAGGAGAGAAATCGTTAACCTCTATAGAAAATTTACTGCCAACCTGTAGAACCACACCATGTTTTACATAACATCCCGATGGCAGACTTCCACCCTGCTGATACTCCCGGAACATAGCCTCGGCATCACCATCCATATCAGACTCTCTAATATAGAGAACTCCATATTTACCCATGGCAATATCGGAATAGGAGATACCGTTCATACTCCCGCTCAGTGTGGCACCGGAGGATGATAAGTTAGAGGCAGCTTCTGTGGTAACATAACTCTTAGACCCACTATCATCCGGCTCTATATCTGAGCAAGAGAGAAATAGAGTGATTGA
>DASRNO010000019.1:0-9629 GCA_035647375.1 Bacteroidaceae bacterium | reverse complement strand
AACAAAAGGCAGGGATTTAATCAGACCCCTGCCTTTTGTTATGTAGTAACCTTTAGAAAGGTAAATCATCTTTATCACCCTCAGCTATAGAAGATATCCCTTTAGAATCAGAAGATTTTTCTGCCAAATCGTCATAATACTCAGCTTTCTGCACCACCTCTGTTGACAAATGCTCAATCTTCCAAGCACGTATATCATTAAACCACCTACCGTTATATTCTCTACAATTTATATCAAAACTTACAGTAACCTCATCGCCCGCCTTAATATTGGCCTGTTTAATTTTATCAGCACCAAAAATGCTAAATAGCATTCTATGAGGATATTGTTCTTGTGTCTCCAACACATATTCTTGAACTTTCCACTCATTACCTGTACTCTTTGAAATTCCTCCACGCTCCTCTAACACCGCGATAATTTTTCCACTTAATTCCATAATTTATTTTTACAATTCATTACCATTAATGGCCGCTAAAATACTCTTTTCTATTCTGTTTTTCTAATTTTTCTCACCATAAATTTTGAGTTTTGTACTTACTCTTGTTATCTTTGTTTCTTTAAGTTTTAAAATAATAAATATCAAAGCCGGATAATATGAAATTTACTGCATCAAGCTCTGCTCTTTCTAATCAGATACAGGCTATTGGCCGGGTTATTAGTTCCAGAAATACATTACCAATACTGGAATGTTTACTTATGAGTGTTGAGGATAAAACTCTTACAATCACCGCCTCTGATAATGAAACTACTCTAAAAACCACAGTAGAACTATATGAAAGCGACAACAATGGAGATATAGCTATCTCGTCCAAAACGTTAATTGATGCTCTAAAAGAGATTCCCGAACAGCCCCTTACTTTCGAAATTAACAAAGATACATACGAGGTCTGTATTAAATATATGAACGGTATGTACAATATGGTGGGTCAAAACCCCGAAGAATATCCCTCGCCAGCGGTTCTTACAGATCAGGCCGTTTATTTTGACATAGACTCTGAAACACTTTCCGAAGGGATAACAAGATCGCTATTCGCCACGGCCGAAGATGAATTAAGACCTGTTATGAACGGTATATATTTTGACATAACACCAGATAATCTCACATTTGTAGCCTCTGATGGACATAAACTTGTTCGCAATAGGCTTACTTCTATTAAAGGTAAAGGAGAATCTGCCTTTATTCTACCAAAAAAACCCGCATCACTGTTAAAATCTTTATTAGTTAGAGATGCAAGTAATGTAAATATAGGTTTTGATGAACGCAATGCCATATTCACTATTTCGGGTAAAAGTATGGTGTGCCGTCTTATAGAGGGACGTTATCCTAATTACAACTCAGTTATTCCGCAAAATAATCCAAATAGACTTACTATAGACCGTTTGGTTATGCTCAGTGCATTAAAACGTGTGGCTGTTTTTTCATCACAAAGCAGTAGCCTTGTAAGGCTGCGTATTAAAGATAATGAGCTAGTTATTTCAGCCCAAGATATAGATTTTTCCACATCAGCTATGGAAACTCTTACCTGTCAATACGAAGGCAACCCAATGAGTATCGGTTTTAAATCAAACTTTTTAATCGATATTCTTACTAACATTCCCGGCCAAGAGATTGTTATTCAACTGGCCGACCCATCAAGAGCAGGAGTTATTGTGCCTGCAGAGCAAATAGACGATGAGGATCTTCTTATGCTCTTAATGCCCATGATGCTTAACGACTAATGAAACTAAACCTACAAAACCCACTCGTTTTTTTCGATTTGGAGACCACAGGAACAAGTATCACTACAGACCGTATTGTAGAGATTAGTTATCTTAAGGTTTTTCCAAACGGAAACGAAACCATACGAACTCTCAGAATAAATCCGGGAATACCCATTCCGGAGTCTGCTTCTATGATACATGGCATTTATGACAGCGATGTTGCCGACTGCCCAACTTTTAAAGAGGTAGCAAGCGAAATAGCATCTGATTTTAAGGACTCAGACATTGCAGGATTCAACTCTAACCGGTTTGATGTTCCACTTCTTGCCGAAGAGTTTCTTAGAATTGGTAACGATATAGATCTTAGCCGCAGTAAATTGATAGATGTCCAGGTTATCTTTCACAAGATGGAGCAGCGCACCTTATCGGCTGCTTATAAATTCTACTGCGGGAAAGAACTTACCGGCTCTCACGGTGCCGAGGCGGATACCCGCGCTACCTATCAAGTGTTAATGGCACAGCTTGACCACTATCCGGAACTTGTAAATGACATAGATTTTCTATCCAAATTTTCAACTTTTTCAAATAATGTCGATTTTGCCGGCAGAATTGTATACAATAACAATAGAGTAGAGGTTTTCAATTTCGGCAAATACAAAGAGGTATCGGTATTAGAAGTTTTCAAAAAAGATCCCGGTTATTACAACTGGATAATGCAAAGCGATTTTCCCCTTAACACAAAGCAGGTTATAACAAGAATAAGACTTAAAGGCTCTTGATTTTTATCTAATAAATGGCATCAACGTATGAACAACTCTCTCTTAGACAAACATTTTGTACTGGGTATAACCGGCAGTATAGCTGCTTACAAAGCTGCTACGCTCATTCGCCTAATGATAAAACAGGGAGCCGAAGTTCAGGTTGTAATTACACCTTCAGGAAAGGAATTCATCACTCCTGTTACTCTTGCCGCTCTAACAAGTAATCCTGTTATAAGCGAATTTTTCTCCAGACGCGATGGCAGTTGGCACAGTCATGTTAAACTTGGAGAATGGGCCGATGCCATGATCATTGCTCCATGTACCGCCTCCACTATAGGAAAATTAGCCAATGGTATAGCAGACAATATGCTGGCTACAACCTATTTTTCAATGAAAGCTCCGGTTTTTATAGCTCCGGCAATGGATTTGGATATGTTCAATCATCCGGCTACCCAAAAGAATATTGAAACTTTAAAATCTTATGGAAATATAATAATTGAGCCCGCAGAAGGAGAATTAGCCAGTAAATTAATGGGAAAAGGACGTTTGGAAGAGCCCGAAAACATAATAAAGATTCTTGAAGAATATTTCTCTTTGCAAACCGATTTATCAAAAAAAAAAATCCTGATTACCGCAGGACCAACTTATGAACAGATAGACCCTGTACGTTTTATCGGCAACCACTCTACAGGGAAAATGGGATTTGCACTTGCCGATGAGTGCGCAAAACGTGGAGCTTCGGTTGTTTTGGTAACTGGTCCGGTAAATCTTATAACCACTGCCCCTAACATTACAAGAATAGATGTTACCTCGGCCAGAGAGATGCTTGAGTTTGCAGAAAAACATTTCAAAGAGTGCCATGCTGCCATACTTTGCGCAGCTGTTGCAGACTTTACTCCGGAACAACCTGCTAACAGTAAAATGAAACGTAAAGAGGGAATGGTACTTAAACTAAAACCTACCGTCGATATAGCTGCCACTTTAGGAGCACAAAAAAAACCATCACAAAAAATAGTTGGATTCGCCTTAGAAACCGACAATGAAATAATTCACGCACGTAATAAAATGATAAAAAAGAATCTCGATTTTATCGTTCTAAACTCATTACGCGATCCGGGGGCCTGTTTTGGTCACGATACTAACAAGGTGAGCATTATAGATAGCAATAACTTCAATACACTTCCTCTTAAATCAAAAAAAGAGGTTGCAAAAGATATTGTAAACAAACTATCCAGACTGCTTATCTCCATTCTTCTACTTATCTGTTCTTTTTCCGTAGTAGCAGCTCAAGAATTGAATGCTACAGTAATTGTCAACTCATCAAAAATTCCGGGTACTAACAAAGATATTTTCACCCTACTTCAAACCTCCTTGAGCGATTTTATAAATAATCGTATCTGGACAAGCTATAATTTTTCTACAAACGAGAGGATTTCTTCTAATTTCAACATCATAGTAAATAAATATGATATAGGCTCCGAAAAGTTTGAATGCGAGCTTATAGTACAAAGTTCCAGACCTGTTTATAACTCTTCTTACAATACTACAGTTTTTAACTATCACGATACCAAATTTGATTTTACTTATAAAGAGCAAGACCGTCTTGAATTCAACGAAAATAGTGTAAACAACAATTTAACAGCCGTTATAGCCTTCTATTGCTATCTAATTATAGGTATAGATATGGACACAATGTCGCCTAAAGGAGGATCGGAAACACTCCAACAGGCCGAGAATGTAGCAAACTATGCACAATCTTTAGGTAGCGGATGGAGACCTTTTGATAGTGACAAAAGTCGCTTTACTATAATTAACGACTATTTGAATGGGAACCTTGCTTCTTTTAGAGATTTACAATATATATACTATAGAAAAGGACTTGACGAGATGGCTCAGAGTTCCGAAAGAGGTAGAGCCACAATTACAGAGAGCTTGGAGTTATTATCAAAAACAAAGATAGCAAAAAGTACCTCGTTACTTCCTATCCTTTTTACCGAGATAAAAAAAGATGAGCTTGTCAACATTTACTCCAAAGGGTTGGATAAGGAGAGAGAGAATGTGGCTAACCTTCTATTAAATATCAATCCATCACTCTCTACAAGCTGGAATGTTATCAAAAATGCCAAATAATGCTTAAGTCATTACTTATAAATAATTATGCTCTGATAAGAAAGCTCGATATAAGCTTTTCGGAAGGATTTACTGTTATGACTGGCGAAACCGGTGCGGGAAAATCAATTATTTTAGGAGCCCTGAATCTTCTTCTTGGACAACGAGCAGATACCAATTCCATAAGGACCGGACATGACCGTTGTATTATTGAAGGTTCTTTCAATATTTCAGACTACGATCTTGAAAGTTTTTTTTCTGATAATAATCTTGAATACTACCCTAACGATACAATATTACGAAGAGAGATTATAAGTTCGGGCAAAAGTAGAGCTTTCATTAACGATACACCCGTTACTCTGCCTCGTCTGAAAGAACTTGGCGAAAACCTTGTAGATATTCATTCCCAACATCAAAATATTCTTCTAAAAACAGATAGGTTCAAAATAATGGTTGTTGACTCTATAGCTAAAAATAATGAGCAACTGGCTCTTTACAGAACCTATCTTCATAAATTTAGAGAGCTTAAAGCAAAAATTGAATCATTACATTTAGAGACCAGGTTTGCAGATAACGACAGAGATTATCTCTGTTTTCAGCTTGAGCAAATTGAAAACGCCGGGCTTGATCCTAATGAACAGGAGTCGTTAGAAGAGGAATCAGATATGTTGTCGCATGCAGAACAGATTAAATCCGATCTTTATACCACTCTTAACGCCTTAGACGGTGAAGAAATCAACGCTCTATCCAGACTTAAACTAGCACTACAGAGTTTGAGAAATGCGGCTAAAAACTACTCTTCTGCCAACACTTTAGCCGAGAGGGTTGAGAGTTGTCTTATTGAGTTAAAAGATATTCTCAACGAAACAGAAAGAGCACAAGATAGTATAAAATTTGATCCTTTACGACTTGATGAAATTTTAAAAAGACTTGATACAATCTACTCTTTACAGAAAAAACACCAGGTTAACTCCGTACAAGAATTGATAGATTTTGCTAAATCTATAAGAGAAAAATTACTTGCTATAGATGGTATAAAAGAGGAGATAGTTCTACTTGAATCACAATTATTATCAGTAGAGAAAGAGATGATTGATCAGGCTATAGTTCTTTCTGATAGCAGAATAAAAACAGCAAAACAGATTGAAGAGGGAGTAATAAATCTACTCATAGCACTTGGCCTACCCAATGCCAATTTCAAAATAAATATCTTAAGGAAAAAAGAGTTTGACTCTTTTGGCTGTGACAATGTAAGCTTTATGTTCTCTGCAAACAAGAACAGTGAACTTCGTGAATTGCAATCTGTAGCCTCAGGAGGTGAGTTGTCAAGAGTAATGCTCTCTCTAAAATCTCTTATTATGGAGTCAAAATCACTTCCTACAATAATTTTTGACGAGATAGATACAGGAGTCTCCGGAGCAGTAGCAGAGAAAATGGCTCTTATTATGAAAGATATGTGTAAGAGTGGACATCAAGTAATAACCATAACACACCTACCCCAAATTGCTTCAAAAGGAAAAAACCATTTTAAAGTTTATAAAGAAGAGAGTTCTAACGAAAGCTTAACATATATTACTGAACTCACATATGATGAAAGAATTATGGAGATAGCCAAGCTAATGAGCGGCTCCACTCTTTCAAATGCCGCAATTGACAACGCTAAAGTATTATTAGGGAATCTATGAACGATAGTATGATTTTTGGCTTACGTGCAATACTAGAGGCCATTGATGCCGGCAAAGAGATAGACAAATTACTTATTCGGCAGGATATTAAAGGAGAGTTGTCGAAAGAACTTTTCAACGCCATAAGAGGAAGAGATATACCGGTTCAAAGAGTACCGATAGAGAAGATAAACAGGCTAACAAGAAAAAATCATCAAGGAGTGGTGGCATTCATATCACCAGTAGCTTATCACAGTATAGAGAGTATTGTGCCCACTCTTTTCGAAGAGGGTAAAAATCCTTTTTTCGTGCTGCTTGATAACCTTACAGACGTTCGTAACTTTGGAGCTATAGCAAGAACATGTGAGTGTGCTGGTGTAGATGCCATCATTATACCTTCACACAACAGCGTCACTATAAATGCAGATGCTGTGAAAACATCGGCTGGTGCTCTTCTTACAATACCTGTATGCAGAGAGCGCCAATTAACCAACACAATACGTTATTTAAAAAATAGTGGTTTCAGAATTATCGGAGCTACCGAAAAAGGCGATAAACTCTATACTCAGGGTGATTATAGAGGTCCGGTATGTCTAATCATGGGTGCCGAAGACAAAGGCATACCGATAGATCACCTCTCTCTTTGCGACGAATGGGTTAAAATTCCCACTATGGGAAAAATAAAATCTTTGAATGTATCGGTAGCAGCAGGAGTCTTAATTTATGAGATTTTCAAACAGCGAGATTAAAGTATCTATAGAAAAAGAGTCTTATGCTTTTTTTTTCATAGATATAATGAGAACTCTTTCTGTACTTTTGGTAACACTATAGCGGTTATCAATTCTTTCACCCGCTAGCCATATTATGCCCTTACTATCGCAAACCACAAGCTGATCTTTTTTTTTAAACAGATCAAATTTTAGGTCCGTCAAATAATCACTTACATTTTTAAATCCACTCATTCCATAAGGCAAGAAACGATCGCCCGACTGCCATTTTCTAACAATAATGGGAGGTTCTATCAAATCGGCATCGAGAGTAGCGGTAAATTTATCTTTAGATATAACGATAGCACCCTTTTCAGTTCTAATTTGTAGCTCTATTCCATCAAAAAGAGATATTATACCCTCTTCTAAAAGAACTGTTTCCTTACTGTTTTCATCAATATTATCCTTTTTAACAGGCCGGATAATAAGAGAGTTACGATCCTTTAAAAGCACATATTTATCTGAATAAAACAATTTACCCGACTCTTTATTTAGTACTGCCCTAATATTTTCTATAGATGAGGGATTAAAACCCATAGGATATAAGATTTCGTAAAGTAGAGCTTCGGGAGAAACCTTACGCAAAAGCCTGTCTATCAATATTATAATAGAATCATCTTCTCTCTTCAAAACATCTGCTTTACTCTTATCAATAGCATCGTTATATACTATCAAAGCCTCAGAGATATTTTTAGATGTCTGTAAAACACAACTATCAATAGAGGGGTTAATTTCGCGCATTAAAGGGAGTATGCGATTTCTAATTTTGTTCCTTACATAGTTATCTTCAAGATTAGTGCTATCAATAACATAAGATTGGTCTATCCCGTCAAGATACTCAATTATATCAGCTCTGGATAGACAAAGTAAAGGTCTTACAATATTTCCATTAACAGGTTTTATTCCTGCTAATCCTCTTAAACCGGTGCCCCTAATAAGATTTATAAGAAGAGTTTCGACCGAATCCTCTTTATGGTGAGCAATCCCAATAACAGAGGCTTGTACAGCTTTTCTATGCTCCTCAAAAGTTTTATAACGAAGTTCTCTGGCAGCCATTTCAATTGAAATAGATCTCTCTGAGGCATATTTTACTGTGTCAAAATTTACAACTGTAAGCGGTACATTTTTCTTTAAGCATAATTCTCTTACAAATTTCTCATCGTTTTCACTTTCTACACCTCTTAGATGAAAATTACAATGAATAATTTGACAGCTATAACCCAAAGAATGCAATAAACAGAGCATTGCCACTGAGTCTGCTCCTCCACTTACCCCCAGAAGTATTTTGTCAGATTTTCTGAAAAGGCCATACGAATCTATAAAACGCTCTATTTTATTATGAATAGTCACATCGGTAAAGTTATAAAAAAATCTATTTTATCACTCTATATTGTATATTAAATAGATTTTTTATTAACTTTGCACTCGCTAATACCGTTTCATGGTACCTTGACCGAGTGGTTAGGTAGCGGTCTGCAAAACCGCGTACGGCGGTTCGAATCTGCCAGGTACCTCAGAGCTCCTCTTCTAATAAAAGAAGAGGAGCTCTTTTTATTAATAACTTAATAGGATTGTTACCAATCGTTAAAAAAAAACCCGGAAACGATTTCTCGTTTCCGGGTTAATCTGTCAACAGACTGGATTAATATCTGCGACGCTCTCCGTAGTCACGTCTGGGACGATCCTCAGCCTCTCTAACATTAATAGGACGACCAGCAAGTTCCTTTTCATTAAGGCCCTCGATTGCGGCTCTCGCCTCGTCGTCATTTGGCATTTCTACAAAACCGAAACCACGTGAACGATGAGTTTCACGATCTGTGATAATTCTAACAGCCGAAACATCGCCAAACTGGCTAAAAGCATCAGCTAACTCTGACTCCTGAATACGAAAATTCAGATTACTAACAAACAAATTCATAATTTTTTTTTGCTATTTAATAAACGATAAAATAAAACACTGCAAAGTATTTCGAGACGCAAATCTTCAGGATAATAGGCCGTTTATAAAACTGCAAAAACTGAATGAATCGATACCTAAATAGACTTTGCAATGCAAAAGTAGTTACAATTTTCTTTCGTTGTACATTTTTTTCTCTTTTTTTTCAAAAATAAAATGTTTCCTATCAGAAATTTAGATGCTTTTCCATATCTCTGCCAGCCTTACAACAAGTTTATCTGCCAAAATAATTCTTAATCTATTTTAACACCACTTTACGGGTAAACTCATTTACTTTGACTATATATAACCCACTGCCGGAAACAGGAATCGTGGTATCGGTACCTTTGTAGAGCAGCTCGCCGGTTACGCCATACAGACTAATCACTGCACCGCTGCCGGCACCCGACACTCGTATAAAACCATCAGAAGAGAACAGATCCGGTATTAGGGATACAATTATATCAACCCCCGTAGGGTCAAACTCCACTATGTTAAATGTATAACGCCAACCGGCAGTGGCAGACCGATAGGCCTCAAAACTGCCCTCGGGAACATAAAGCGAACAATAACGATCAATAGCTTGATCACCCAATATAGGTGGAGTAGAATTTAAAAAATATATAGACTCCAGATGACTGTTGGCAAATGCGACTAATCCTATCTCAACAACACTCTGGGGAATGGTTAT
>DASRNO010000018.1:0-11832 GCA_035647375.1 Bacteroidaceae bacterium | reverse complement strand
AAATAAAAATATCACTGTTTATTATAGTTTATTTCTGTTTATCTTCTATAGCTCAGAACATATCCGATATAGAAACCATTCTCAACAATACAACATTAAGGTTAAAAGAGGATCAAGGTATCAACGCCGAATTCATTCTAGAAATGGCTGGTACCAACACCATCCCTACCGAGAGAGTTAATGGAATGATTCTTTTTATAGATAACCGTTTCTATTTTAAAGAAGAGGGTATGCAAGCATGGTACAACGGGGAGACACAATGGACTCTTCAAGAAGATGAGGAGTTTCAAGAGATCTATATCTCATCACCCACAGAAGAGGATTTAATGTCTATCAACCCATACTTAGTGCTTCAAAACAACAGCTCTTTCTCCACATCGCTTGGAGATACAAAAAGCATAGATGGGAAAGATGTATATGAGATAGTATTTATTTATAAAGAGAAGAGTAACGAGCTTAATATGATGTCAATATTTGTTGATGTTAAAACATATAGGCCAGTTATGATAACTCTGGTATTTAACGAAAATCAGATAAATAATTTTATTGTTAAAAAATACAAGACCGGACAAACATTCAGCGATTCACTCTTTGTATGTCCACTCTCGGAATTTCCCGAGGCAGATATTATTGATATGAGATAACAAACTATAAAACCTAACATAATGGAAAGAGTAAAATGTTTAATTATCGGATCCGGCCCAGCGGGTTACACAGCCGCCATATATGCATCAAGGGCCACTCTCAACCCAGTACTTTACGAAGGTATTCAGTCCGGAGGTCAACTCACAACAACCTCTATTATTGAAAACTTTCCAGGTTATCCTGATGGAGTAAGCGGAGACGACATGATGTCTGATTTAAGATATCAAGCGCAAAAATTTGGTACAATTCTACGTTCTGGAGATATTGTCAATGTTGATTTCTCATCCTCTCCATACAAAATAACATCTGATAATGGAGATCAGATTCTATCAGAAACAGTCATAATTGCCACAGGTGCTACAGCCAAGTATCTAGGCTTAGAAGATGAAAAAAAATATTCGGGTAGAGGTGTTAGTGCCTGCGCTAAATGCGATGGTTTTTTTTACCGTGGCAAAACAGTAGCAGTTGTAGGTGGAGGAGATACTGCATGCGAAGAGGCCATCTATTTGTCTAGCCTAACCACTAAAGTATATCTTGTTGTTAGAAAACCATATTTACGTGCCAGCGTTATTATGAAAGAACGCATTGCTAATAACCCCAAGATAGAAATTCTTTTCAAACACAATGTCGAGGGGCTTTCTGGAGATGGTAAAGTTCAGAAAATGCACCTTGTAAAAGATTTGGGCGAAAACTCCGAATCTCGTTATAAAATCCCCATCGATGGTTTTTTTCTTGCTATAGGACATAAGCCCAACTCAGACATCTTTAGCTCCTTCTTAAAGACCAATAACACCGGTTATATAATAACAGAACCCGGTACTCCCATCACCTCCATCCCTGGAGTATTTGCGGCCGGCGATGTAGCTGATCCACAATACCGTCAAGCTATTACAGCCGCAGCCAGCGGATGTAAGGCAGCTATTGAAGCTGAAAAATATTTAAACTCTCTCTAACCTGTTCATAGAGGTAAGAGAACTTAAAAAGAGTTGAGCACAAAATAGATCTTATGCAATGGTTTTTGGGCACACATAAGATCTATTTTGTGCTTTTTTATAATACAGACTCTTAATGAAAGGCTTTTTTTGTACTTTTACGATTTGATACTCAATCCGTACATTTATTATACAATTTAACTTTATAAAAAACATAAATAGATGAAGATCTCTGATATTTTAAAACAAAAAAAGACACTCTCCTTTGAGATTTTTCCACCAAAACGTGCTGAAGATACCTTTCAACTTATAGAGAATACAATAACAAAATTAGACTCTCTAAAACCCGATTTTATTAGTGTAACCTATGGTGCATTAGGTAACACCCTAAACAACACCGTAGCAGTAGCTAAACATATAAAGAACAACACCCGTACAGAGGTTTTAGCCCATTTAACCTGTGTAGCTTCTGACAAAGAAAAAATTAACAATATCTGTGAAAAGTTATCTCAAGCCAACATTGAAAATATACTGGCACTCAGAGGAGATATTCCTCAAGATCCGAAAACACCCATATTTACCGATTTTCAATACGCCTCAGATATGGTAAGGCATATAAAAAAAGAGTACGGTTCATCATTTATGCTTGCAGGGGCTTGTTATCCGGAGAAACATCCCGAATCACCCACTATCAGGGAAGACATTGAAAATTTAAAAAAGAAACAAGACGAAGGAGTCTCTTTCTTTACCACCCAGCTTTTTTTTGATAACATGGCTTTTTATCAATTTCTTCTCTCAGCCAGAAAAGCCGGAATAACCATACCCATAATTCCCGGAATTATGCCAATTTCAAATTACAATCAGCTTGATAAAATGATACAGATTGCCAAGTGTAATGTACCCATTGATTTAAGAAATTATTTTGACCGTTATAAAAATGATAAACAGGCATTAGAAGAGATAGGTATTGTTTTTACAAGTTACCAAATATTAGATCTGATTGCTCACGATGTTGATGGAATACATCTCTATTCAATGAATAAATCTGAGTTAGTAACAAAACTCATGGCAAATATTGAGTATGTCGCCTCTGGATTTTTCGCTTAAAGCAAAAGTTATTAACTCTTTGGGATATTCTCAAAGCAAAGTTCCCCATTCCATCGATGTTGATATAGACAAAGCGCTGGAACATATAGCAGATGTGGCCAATTTTCGTTATCGCAGCCTTCCCTACAGTTCGTTGGCCCGCATACCTGATTTTTTAACTAAAAAAGAGTATCATTCAATAGGCAATAAACTTTTAGAATCATTTTTTTTTGCCGCCACCCTTGGACATGGAGTTGACAGAGCAATTAAAAAATTCTCATCCATGTCTCTTTCTCTGGCAGTTATAATGAATACAATTGCCAATATACTACTCGAAATAGAGGTAGAGAGAGTTACAAATAGCAATCAATCCCTATTTTGTCCCGGATATTCAGGCACAGAATTAAGTGATAATAGACAGATATTAAATATACTTGAAGCAAAAAAATATTTAGGTATTCACACCACCAACTCAGGTATGATGATACCGGAAAAATCAATGGCCGGTCTATTACTTAAAGATTATACTTTTACCTGTAAAGGTTGCCAAATTATTAAAAATTGCGACTTTTTAAAAAATAAAACTACATGTTACGCAAAAAAAACAGAACAATAGAGATATTCGATGGTGCATACGGAACCGAACTTTCAAAGCTGCCACAAGCTCAAGATCGCCTTGTAGAAGAACTCAATATAACAGATCCCGAAGTAGTAATAAAACTTCACAGAGATTATATAGATTCGGGTGCCGACTACATAACAACCAATACCCTTAGCGTAAATCCCGCCAAATGGGAATGCGATACTTTAAGCTGGGATAAAGTGGCATTAGCTGCTATAGAAAATGTCCAAAAAGCAACAGAAGGCACAAAAGTCAAGGTGTTTTTCAACATCTCATCGTCCGGAAAACTCATGGAGCCAATAGGCGATTTTACATTCCAATCGGCTTACAACAATTTCAAACAGGTTGTTGATATCACAAAAGATAGCGTTGACGGCTATTTACTCGAGACTTTTACCGATTTATATGAGATTAAAGCAGCCATTCTTGCTATAAAAGAGAATTGCCAGCTACCTATATTTGCCACCATGACTTTCGATGAATCAGGGCTAACTCTTACCGGGTCATCGCCAGAAATTGCAGCACTCACACTCACATCACTTGGTGTAGATGTTATTGGAGCTAACTGCTCCACATCGCCGCAATATTTTGTGGAAATAGTACGTAGAATGAAAAAGCATACACATTTACCTATTCTTATACAGCCAAACAAAGGATTGCCATTAATGAACCATGGAAACATATCTTACAATTTTACCGACAAAGAGTTCTCTGAATGGATAGAACAAATCATCAGAGCCGGTGCATGGATTGTTGGAGGATGTTGCGGAACTACCCCCTCTACCATCCGGTATATTTCCAAATTCAAAGAGCTTATTCCCGTTCCTTTACAGATAAATCAAGGCACCTATATATGCTCTGCCACAAAATTGTTACGTCTTGAAAAAGGGGTGATATGTGGCGAACGCCTTAACCCCACAGGAAATAAAAAACTTAAAGAAGCACTTTTAGAGTCCAATTACGACTATTTACAAAGAGAGGCGCTGATTCAAGAAGAGGCAGGTGCCGATTTTCTAGACTTAAACACAGGAGTAGCCAATAGTGACGAAAAAGAGCTATTATGCCAGGCCACTAAAAAAATACAAGAAATTTGTGACTTGCCGTTACAGCTTGACAGTTCAAATGTTGATGCCCTTGAAGCTGCAATAAGAATTTACAATGGAGTACCCCTTATCAACTCCATAAACGGAGATGATGACTCTCTAAACTCAATGTTGCCCATTCTTGCTAAGTACGGTACACCCGCCATTTCGCTAACTCTCAATGAGAATGGAATTCCCAACAATAGTAAAGAACGGTTAGAAATAGCAAAAAAAATTATTCGCAAAGCCGGAGAGTACAACATTCCGTGCAATAAATTGATTTTCGATGCTCTGGTTATGACTATTTCATCAAATCAAGATCACGGCAATGTAACACTTCAATCTCTCAAAGAGCTCAAAAAAATTGGAGTTTTAACAACAATAGGTCTTTCCAACATCTCTTTCGGTTTGCCGGATCGTTCGCTTTTAAACAGCACATTTCTAGCTATGGCATTAACAAGTGGTCTTGATATTCCCATACTCAATCCACTTGACAAAAAGGCCATGAATGTATTAAGAGCCTACCGGGCTTTATCGGGAATAGACACAAACTGCGAAAAATATATATCTTTCAACACCAATAACAATCAGGAAAAAGTAGGCGATAATCTTTACAGTTCTGTTGTATGGGGCCTTAAAGATTCAATCAAGATGAACCTTCAAGAGGAGTTGAGTAAAAACAGCAAAGAGAAAATAATTGATTCAATTCTCATTCCAGCACTCAACTATGTAGGAGTTAAATTTGAGAATAAAGAGCTATTTCTTCCTCAGCTTATAAAATCTGCCGAAGCTGCTAAATTAGCCTTTGATACCCTATCAGATATTATTGTACAGACTAAAGCTGATTCAGATAATAGTCAAGATAAGCCTAAAGGATCAATTATATTAGCAACTGTTAGAGGCGATGTACACGATATAGGTAAAAACATAGTTAAAGTACTACTTCAAAGCCACGGATTTCAAGTTATTGATCTGGGGAAAAATGTCAGTAAAGCAAAAATTGCCGAAAAATATTTACAACACACACCTTCTGCTATTGGATTAAGCGCTCTTATGACCACTTCAGTCCAGTCAATGACCGATACCATCCATTATCTTAAAACAAAAGAGATTAGTTGTCCCATAATAGTAGGTGGAGCAATCTTAACCGCAGATATATCATTAGCTATCGGGGCTCAATATTATGCTAAAAATGCTTTAGAGGCAGTTGATACAATGAATAAAATATGCAATAATAAAAAATAGTGCTATAAATATTGCGTTAACAGAAAAAATAGTGTAATTTTGCATCCATTAATTCCGTGTAGGTAATAAAAAGAGATTGTCAATTTACAATACACCTTGCGGAGAAACTTGATAAAGTTACAAAACAATGTACGTTATTGCCGAAATTAAGGGACAGCAATTCAAAATAGAACAAGGAAAGAAGCTGTTCGTACACCGCATTCAAAATGCTGAGGTGGGAGCATTATTAGAGTTTGATAGAATTCTTCTTGCAGACAAAGATGGAGAGATAGTAGTTGGTACTCCTGTAATTGAAGGAGCTAAAGTAATTTGTGAAGTAAAGACTGCCATGTTAAAAGGAGATAAAGTCTTAGTTTTTCACAAAAAACGCAGAAAAGGATATCGTAAACTTAACGGTCATCGCCAACAGTTTACAGAGTTGTTTGTAAAAGAAGTTATAGCATAACACTTAAAATCAGAAAAAATGGCACATAAAAAGGGAGCAGGTAGCTCCAAAAACGGCCGTGATTCGGCAAGCAAACGATTAGGCGTAAAGATTTGGGGTGGACAAGCTTGTAAAGCAGGTAATATTATAGTTCGTCAACGCGGAACAGCTCACTATCCGGGCAAAAATATGGGCATGGGTCGTGACCATACACTTTTTGCTCTGATTGATGGGTACGTTGAGTTTAAGAAAAAAAGTAAAAACAAAAGTTACGTCTCAATCATTCCTAAAGAGAGGGTTGAAGCCTAATAGCAACATCTTAATAGATTAAGGCTCACATTAGTGGGCCTTAATTATTCTTGAAAAAATCAGATTAATATGCTTACGTTAAAACAGCTTACAGAGCAGACCGATATAGTAATAGAAGGCCTGAAAAAAAGAGAATATAAAGATGCTAAAGAGACTATAGAGAGATTGTTAGAATTAAATGAAATTCGCAAGAAGTCACAAACAAGTCTCGATATGAATCTGGCAGAAAGCAAAAGTCTGTCTGCCGATATAGGTCAGCTTCTTAAAGTAGGCAACAAAACTCAGGTAGAGATAATTAAAGAGAGAGTTGCCTCTATTAAAGAGATAAATAAAAAGTTGGAAGAAGATATGGTTAACGCCTGGAATGATATGCAAAACATACTCTTTACCATACCTAATATTCCATACAACGATGTTCCAAAAGGAATAAGTGCTCAAGAGAATGTTGTTGTAAAAACAGTTAATAATACCACTCCCCTTCCCGACTCCGCATTACCCCATTGGGAACTATCTAAAAAATACAATTTAATTAACTGGGAGCTGGGAGTTAAAATAACCGGAGCCGGTTTTCCTGTTTATATAGGCAAAGGAGCCAAACTTCAGCGTGCTTTAATCTCATTTTTTCTTGAAGAAGCAGAAAAGAGTGGATATACTGAAATTATTCCACCAACATTGGTAAATCAAGATTCCGCCTTAGCTACGGGGCAACTCCCCGACAAAGAGGGTCAAATGTATCAGTGTCAAACAGACAATTTGTATCTTATTCCCACAGCCGAAGTTCCGGTTACCAATATTTACCGCGATTTAATATTAGATGAATCACAATTACCCATACTAAACTGTGCTTACACTCAGTGTTTCCGTCGCGAGGCGGGCTCTTATGGCAAAGATGTGCGCGGGTTAAATAGACTTCATGAATTCTCTAAAGTAGAATTAGTTCGCATAGATACACCGGAACATAGCAAACAAAGTCATAAAGAGATAATTGATCATGTTGAGAAATTAATTGTAAAATTAGAACTTCCTTACAGAATACTCCATCTTTGCGGAGGCGATATGAACTTTACCGCTGCATCCTGTTTCGATTTTGAGGTCTATTCACAAGCACAGAAAATGTGGCTTGAAGTATCGTCAGTATCAAATTTCGATACATATCAGGCAAATAGGCTTAAATGTCGCTATCGCAGACAGAGAGATAAAAAGATTGAGCTTTGTCACACCCTAAACGGCTCTGCACTTGCATTACCAAGAATTATGGCTGCAATTTTGGAAAACAATCAAACCCCTGAAGGAATAAAAATACCTGAGGTTTTAGTACCATATTGCGGATTCAAAATTATCAACTAATTACAAAATAGCCTGCCGTATTTTAACCAACTTCTCCATAAGCGGTTCCAGTAGATCCAAAGGCAACATATTTGCTCCGTCGCTTTTAGCCTGCGAGGGGTTATGGTGAGTCTCTATAAACAACCCGTCACTCCCAACAGCTATGGCCGCTTTAGCTATTGTCTCAATAAATTTAGGCTGTCCACCTGTAACCCCTTCCGGTTGATTAGGACGTTGTAGAGCATGTGTAGCGTCTACAACAACAGGAAGTCCGAATTCTCTCATAATTGGTACACTTCTAAAATCTATTATCAAATCTTGATATCCAAAAGTGGTGCCCCTTTCAGTCAGCATAATATTTTCATTTCCGGTATCAATTATCTTCTGCGCTACAAAACGCATAGATTCGGGCGATAAAAACTGGCCTTTTTTAATATTTATATTTTTCCCCGTCTTAGCAGCGGCAGTAAGTAGATCAGTCTGTCTACACAAAAAGGCCGGAATCTGAATAATATCAACATATTCAGCCACCATCTCTGCATCAGAGGGGTAATGAATATCTGTAACCACCGGTACTCCAAAACATTTTCTAACCTTATCTAATATTTTAAGAGCCTCTTCATCGCCAATTCCGGTAAAAGAATCCATACGCGAACGGTTAGCTTTTTTAAATGACCCCTTAAAAGCATAAGGAATATTCAAACGGGTAGTAACATTTATCACTCTCTCTGCTATACGCATAGCCATCTCCTCGCCCTCCACAACACATGGCCCGGCTATAAGAAAAAAGTTTGCGGAATTTTTAAAAACACTCATATTAGATCAATTATCCAGGAATAATAAAATTCAATACAGCTGGTTCAAGAGATATATTCAAAGGAAATTTATGATTCAGAGTCTTTCCGTCAAGACAAGTAAGAGAGTTTTGAGAATCTATAATCTCTACCGATTTAGTTCTATACGGTTTTACCTGTTCATGGTTCAATATCCTACTGTAGAGAAGCATATATAAGCCCTTTATTAGCTGTAAAAATTTTGGTCTGTACACTATTGTTACATCCAGCCATCCGTTATATGGAACCGCACTCGGTGTAAGTCCATAACCGCGTGAATTACCCACACATATATTCATTATCTTACCATTTAGCTCCTCGTTATTAACTTTAATTCTCATTTTATACTGTTTACGCTCTTTGAATAGACTGATTATAGCAAAAAGGTAAGAGGGGTTTCTCTTTCCCCAGTATCGTTTACATTTATCAGATAACTGAATAGCCTGAGCTCCCAATCCAATATTCACAGCCATTAAAAAATATCTGGTTTTTTCTTCACCATTATCTTTATATGAACATAGCCCCACATCTATTTTTTTTATACGTCGCTCAATAATCCAGTGTACCGACTTCTTATAATTATCCACTTCCAGCCCCCAGAAACTTGCAAAATCGTTACCTATTCCATTTGGTACTATACCAAGAGCTATCTGATCGCGTAACTCTTTTGGAGAGAACATAATGCCATTTATAGCCTCATTTAAAGCCTCATCTCCCCCAACTATCACTATTGTCTTGTATCCATCATCAATAATCTTTCTGGTGAGCGTTTCAACAGATTCCTTATCGTTAACTTGGAAATAATCGTAAGATATATTTCTGAATTCGAGATACTCTCTTATCTGTTTCCATCGTTTTTGAACATTTCTTACCCCTGCTTTAGGAACATATATTATTCCCCATTTATCACTATCGATTATCATAGATTCTTGCTGATTAATTCTAAAATAATTTTCAGTTTTTCTTCGGTTGATATAGAATAAGGTATCCAGTTAATCTTCAATCCTCTTCGCTCCATTCCGCGGAACCAAGTCATTTGTCTTTTTGCAAACTGATGAATAGCAATCTCTAATTCCTTCTTCATCTGTTTAATAGAGAGTTCGCCTATTAGATACATAGTAACATACTTATATTCTAAACCATAATAAATTAAATCTGCTGGTAAAACACCACTCTCAATCAGAGATTCAACCTCTTGAATCAAACCCATCTCTATTCTGGAATTCAAACGATCAGATATTCTTTGCCGTCTCTCCTCCCTATCAATATCTATTCCAATAATAAGATTGTTCAATTTTATTAACTCCTCTCCCGTTTTAGAATTGTGTTTGTAACACTCCTCTATCTCAATTGCTCTGATTGCTCTTTTAACAGTGTCAACATCTGTAGTGTTATGTAAAGTCTTGTATCCTGCCAATATAGCTTTCAGCTCCTGTAAAGATTTAGTCGATAATTTTTTTCTCAAATCCGGATTTTCAGGGACAGGTATCAGTTTATAGCCCTTAATTACAGACTCTATGTAAAGACCGCTTCCTCCACACATTATAGGCATTTTCCCCTCTTTTAAAACCTCCCTATATGCTTTAAAAAAATCATTCTGATATTCATAAATATTGTATTTATATCCCGGATTTACAATATCTATAAGATAGTAGGGAACAGATACCTCCCCATCATTATATTCTGATAGATCCTTGCCAGTACCTATATCCATACCCCGATATACCTGTCTGCTATCCGCACTTATTACAGCCCCATTCAATCTTTTGGCTAGCGATACCGCCAAAGCTGTTTTTCCGCAAGCTGTTGGACCAAGTATAGTAATAAGTTTATTCAATTTTCTTATTTTTTATTCAACAAATATACTCAATATTTTATAGAACCTTATTAAGGTGTAAAAAAAAGAGTGTCCTTAAAGCTAACTCGCCTTAAGGACACCTTCACGTTGAAAAAAGATAAAAAATTATCCGTTTACACTCTTCATATAAGCAACAAGATCTAGAATCTTGTTGGAATAACCAATCTCATTGTCATACCAGCTTATAACCTTTACGAATGTGTCCGTAAGAGCTATACCAGCTTTAGCATCGAATACAGATGTCAATTCACATCCAAGAAAATCGCTCGACACCACATCATCTTCAGTGTAACCTAAAACACCTTTCAGGTATGTCTCTGAAGCCTCTTTCATAGCTAAACAGATATCAGCGTACGAGGCAGGCTTTGAGAGATTACAGGTAAGATCCACAACAGAAACATCCAATGTAGGAACACGCATAGACATACCGGTCAGTTTTCCGTTCAACTCCGGAATCACCTTACCAACAGCCTTAGCAGCACCTGTTGATGAGGGAATAATGTTACCGGAAGCAGCACGGCCACCTCTCCAGTCCTTAACAGAAGGGCTGTCTACAGTTTTCTGAGTAGCTGTAGTTGAGTGTACAGTAGTCATTAATCCATCAGTAATACCAAATTTATCATTCAAAACCTTAGCTATTGGAGCCAAGCAGTTTGTTGTGCAAGAGGCATTTGACACAAACTGAGTACCCTTTACATATTTATCAAAATTAACACCACTTACAAACATCGGAGTGTCATCTTTCGAAGGTGCAGACATTACTACATATTTCGCACCTGCGTTAATGTGAGCCTGAGCTGTCTCTTTTGACAAAAAGAGCCCTGTAGATTCAACAATATACTCTGCGTTTACCTTATCCCATGCTAATTCGCTAGGATCTTTACATGCAGTAACGCGAATAGATTTACCATTTACAATTAGTTGAGAATTCTCCACATCAGCCTCAATAGTACCATCAAAAATACCGTGCATTGTATCATATTTTAGCATATATGCCAAATAGTCAACAGGGCAAAGGTCATTAATAGCTACCACTTGAATGTCATCTCTCTTTTGTGCCGCACGAAAAACAAAACGTCCAATGCGGCCAAATCCGTTAATACCGACTTTAATCATTTTTTCTCTTTTTAGATAGGTAATATTTATATTATACTAATTCACTCCATACTAAGTTCAAATAAGGTTTGAATCTTAATATTTCAACAAAGAGCTACTATTTTACAATAATCGGCTCTCGGTTTTTTTCTATAAAATTCTTTTACTTAAAAAACAGCACAAAATTAAGAATTTCTTTTTACTTTCGCACAATAATAGGATCAATTATTACTCTTAAAACTGTTTAAAGTTATTGGAAATGTTATTTTCAACCTATATTGAAACTATTTGTTTCTTACCGTTGAAATATAATGTTTATATCTATTAAACAACTTTTTAATTGGCAATTATCTCTGGTTAAATTAACATAAAATC
>DASRNO010000017.1:0-28704 GCA_035647375.1 Bacteroidaceae bacterium | reverse complement strand
AGCGATGGTTGGAATATTATGCCCAACGGTGAAGAGATCTATTTTATATCAAACCCCGCTTTAGGATTATGGGCATATTCTGACAGATTCAAAGATTAATACTTATAATTATGAAGATTGTTTGCGATAACAAGATTCCATTTCTTAAAGGAGCTCTAGAGCCATACGCCGATGTAGTATATCTGCCCTTTCACAAAACCACAGCCAGTGCAGTTCGCGATGCCGATGCAATTATTACCAGAACCAGAACCATTTGCAATGAATCATTACTTAAAGATTCAAGTGTTAAAATTATAGCTACCGCTACAATTGGATATGATCATATAGATACAGAGTGGTGTCAGGCAAACGGCATAGAATGGACAAATTCTCCGGGATGCAACTCCTGGTCTGTAAAACAATATATGGGATCACTTTTAGTAACTTTAGCTAATAAATTCCAATTCGATTGTAATAATATAACTATTGGTGTTATTGGTGTGGGTAATGTAGGGTCTAAAGTAGCTGAACTGGCCAATATATTAGGTTTTCGCGTGTTACTCAACGATCCACCTAGAGAAAGAGATGAAAAGAGGAGTGATTTTGTTTCACTTGACACTATTATTGCCCAAAGTGATATTATAACCTGTCATACTCCCCTAACTAAAGAGGGACCTGATGCCACCTATCATCTTATTGGATTGCATGTTCTGAATAAAATGAGGAGTAATCAGATTTTGATTAACACATCTAGAGGCGAGGTTGTTGATAACCAAGCTTTAAAAAATGTCCTTAAACATGGAACTATCAAGGCGGCTTGTCTAGATGTGTGGGAAAACGAACCCAATATTGACAAAGAGCTTATGAATCTTCTCTTTACGGCCACTCCCCATATAGCGGGATATTCACTCGATGGCAAGGCCAATGGAACACAGATGAGTGTAAGAGCAGTAGCCCAAAAATTAAATCTACCATGTAAAGATTGGAGCGTAAAAGATATTCCTCCACCCACTCAAGCAAAAATAATAGAGATAAATGCCAAAGAGAAAACAGATTTTATTATATTATCAGAAGCTATACTTCACACCTACAACATTATGGACGATGATTCCCGGCTTAGAGCAGACGTTAAAAGTTTTGAAAAACAACGTTCCGACTACCCTATTCGCCGCGAGTTTTCAGCGTTTAGAGTTAAACTTATAAACGGAAGTAAAAAATTGGCCGATAAATTAAAAACTTTAGGGTTCAATCTATCATAGAATTGAACCTGACTAATAAAAAACAGATAAAAAATAATTAATAATAAAATAGAAATGAGACAAAAATCGGATATAGGCTTGATAGGACTTGCCGTAATGGGCGAAAATCTAGTTCTTAATATGGAGAGTAAGGGATTTTCTGTATCTGTTTACAACAGAACATCTAAAAAAGTACAAGACTTTATAAACGGACGAGGTAAAGGTAAAAACATATACGGAGCCAGTTCATTGCAAGATTTGGTCTCCTCTCTTAGCACCCCGCGCAAAGTAATGTTGATGGTAAAAGCTGGTCAAGCTGTTGATGACTTTATTGAAAATCTGATTCCCCTTCTGGAACCAGGCGATATAATTATTGATGGCGGTAACACCCATTACCCCGATACAAACCGCCGTACTGCACTGGTAGAGAGTAAAGGATTATTATATATTGGTACAGGTGTTTCCGGCGGCGAGGAGGGAGCTCTTAAAGGGCCAAGTCTTATGCCCGGAGGATCCAAAAAAGCTTGGGAACAGATAAAACCAATTTTTACCACAATTTGCGCCCAAGTAGAAGATGGTCCTTGTTGCGATTGGGTTGGCGAAAATGGTGCCGGACACTTTGTAAAAATGGTTCATAACGGCATAGAATATGGCGATATGCAGCTTATCTGCGAATGTTACCATATTATGAAAGATATGTTGAAAATGAGTAATCATGAAATGAGCAAAGTTTTTGCCGAATGGAACAAAGGCGATCTGGATAGTTATCTTATTGAGATTACCCGTGATATTTTAGGTTATAAAGATAAGGACGGCAATGAGGTGGTAGACCTTATTCTTGATACTGCTGGACAGAAAGGCACAGGGAAATGGACCGCTATAGCAGCTCTTGATCATGGAGTTCCTCTTACACTCATTGGCGAGGCTGTATTTGCCCGTTGCCTATCGGCTCAAAAAGAGGAGAGAGTAGCTGCCTCAAAGATCCTTGCAGGCCCGTCACCAGAATTCACAGGTAACAAAAAAGAGTTTATTGAGGATTTACGTAAAGCACTTTTTGCATCTAAAATAATATCTTATGCTCAAGGATATACCCTTATGCACTCTGCAGCATTAGAGTATGGTTGGGATTTAAATTATGGAGGAATAGCTCTAATGTGGCGTGGAGGATGTATAATCAGATCGGCATTCTTAGGTAAAATTAAAGAGGCTTTTACAAACAATCCATCGCTCGGCAATCTGCTACTCGATCCCTATTTCAGCCAAAAAACCAAAGATGCACAACAGAGTTGGAGAAGAGTGGTTTCGCATGCAGTTATAAACGGCATCCCCGCTCCTGCATTAACATCTGCTTTATCATACTACGATGGATATCGCTGTGAGCGCCTACCGGCTAATCTGCTTCAAGCCCAACGCGACTATTTCGGTGCTCATACTTACGAGCGTATTGACAAGTTACGCGGTGAATTTTTTCACACAAACTGGACAGGAGAAGGTGGCGACACAGTGGCAGGCACCTATATAGTATAATTTATCAGATTAGTCTTATACTCCTCCGAAAGCACTATATCCTCCATCCACCGGAATTATAACTCCGGTTACAAACGATGATATATCACTAAGCAGATAGAGCATAGTTCCCACCAGGTCTTCGGGTTGTCCGAATTTATGAGTGGGTGTGCTGGCTATAATTTTTTCTCCTCGGGGTTTCAAAGCTCCTGTGGACTCATCTGTTAGAAGAAAACGGTTCTGATTAGTAAGAAAAAAACCGGGAGCTATAGCGTTACATCTAATACCGGTCTGGGCAACATGTACTGCATACCATTGCGTAAAGTTATTAATAGAGGCCTTTGCCGACGAATAAGCAGGTATTTTTGTAAGTGGACGGAAAGAGTTCATAGAGGATATGTTTAGCACATTTCCCTTGCCCCGCTCAATCATATCGGTTGTAAAAACCATAGTGGCCAACAATGTACCTTTAAAATTCAAATCATATACAGACTGAAATCCCTCCATATCCAATCCGTAGAAAGTTTTATCCAATTCATCACTATTATTGTCACTCATCTGTTCCACTTGTGTGGTACCCTTGGGAGAGTTACCGCCGGCACAATTAATAAGAAAATCTATCTTACCTATTTCTCTATGAATCTGGTTTTTAGCCAATTCAAGAGCGGCTTTATCAGTAACACTGGCCACTATACCTATTGCCTTTACATTAAACTCCTTTGCTATATCTTCACCACGCTTTGGTGTAAGAGGATTCTGACCTAAAACGGCTAAATTTACACCAACCTTTGCCAACCCCCTTGTCAAAGCCATTCCAAGCACACCAAAACCTCCTGTTATAACACAATTTTTGCCTCTTAAATCATCAAATGAATAATCCATATTTTCTATTTTTATTTTTTTATTACAATTAAGAACAGAGGCAAAGTTAGTCTTAATCAAAAAGTAAACAAATAATTTTTGTATATTTACCTCGTTATATTTTTTGTACCAATTTTATGAAATTAGATAAATATTCAATCGGAATCGGAGACCGTTTCTCTCACCAGGGAGAGGCACAATTGCAAGCTCTTATTAATGGTAGCAAAAAGCTAGGATATAATTTTGTTCCTGTTTGGAACAAATCCAATCGTGAACATGAGATAGTGGGATCAAGCCCTAATGAGACCAGAATAGAGGCCGACAGTAGTGTAAAAGCATTAAAATATAACAAGCAGTATTTTGTTGATGCCGATCATATAAACATGAGTAATGTAGATAAGTTTATTGATTCCTCCGATTTTTTTACTATCGATGTAGCCGATTATATAGGCAAAGAGTGCGATAAAAAGAGTCTCCACGAGTATATAAACAAAAATTCAAAATATATTGGCAAATTGCAACTGCCCGGAATTGAGCATCCATTCGATATAAGCAGATCTTTGCTGGAACAAATTGGGAACCGTTATCTATACGCTGCTGCTCAAGCAGGCAAAATTTACAACCATATTGTAAGCAAGAAGGGAGAGAATAATTTTATTACCGAGGTATCAATGGACGAAGTTGACAATCCACAAACTCCTATAGAACTTTTTTTTATTCTTAGTGCTCTATCCATATACGGTGTACCGGCACAAACAATAGCTCCAAAATTCTCCGGACGTTTCAATAAAGGCGTTGAATATGTGGGTAACATTGAGCAATTCGCAATTGAATTTGAACAAGATCTGCTGGTAATAGACTTTGCCATAAAAGAATTTGGTCTTCCGAATAATTTGAAACTTAGTATTCATTCAGGTAGTGACAAATTTGTTATATACCCTATAATTGGTAACCTTATCCGCAAATACAATAAAGGTATTCATGTAAAAACTGCAGGTACAACTTGGTTAGAAGAGATTATCGGACTTGCCTTATCAGATAATAAATCACTCGAATTGGTTAAAAAAATTTACTCAATTGCCTTTGACCGTATTGAGGAGCTTTGTGAGCCCTATAAAACTGTTATTGATATAGATAGAGACAAGCTACCATCGGTTACAGACATTATGAAAATGAGTGGCGATATATTCGCCCGCACCTTACGTCACGATCAGTCCGATCCCAAATACAACCCACACTTTAGACAACTTATTCATGTAAGTTACAAAATAGCAGCCGAGTTGAAAGAGGAGTTTATTCCCGCTCTTAAACGTAATAAAGATGTTGTTGGAGCTCAAGTAATTGAGAATCTATACAACCGGCATATTATGAGATTATTCTCATGATAAATTACTAACCGAAAACTATTTTAATTATGAAACCATTTATCCACAAGAATTTTCTTTTACAGACAAAAACGGCCGAGAGCCTATTTCACAACCACTCCAAGAGTCTACCAATAATTGATTATCACTGCCATCTTGTGCCAAAAATGGTTGCTGAAGATCATAAGTTTCGTTCCATAACAGAACTTTGGTTAGGTGAAGACCATTACAAATGGCGTGCTCTGCGCACAAACGGAGTGGCAGAATACTACATTACCGGAGAAGCATCCGACTGGGAAAAATTTGAGAAATGGGCAGAAACTGTTCCTTACACATTAAGAAATCCTCTCTATCACTGGACTCATCTTGAACTGAAAACAGCTTTTGGCATAGATAAAATTCTTAAGCCTGAAACTGCCAGAGAAATTTACGAGGAGTGTAACGAAAAGCTTAGTCAACCCAAATTTTCTTCCAGAGAATTTATGCGTAGTTATAATGTAGAGACAGTATGTACCACCGACGATCCTATAGATTCGCTCGAATATCATATTCAAACAAAAAATAGCGGTTTCGAAATAAAAATGTTGCCCACTTGGAGACCTGACAAGGCTATGGCAGTTGAAGACCCCATAGCTTATAGAAAATATTTAGATGCATTAAGTAGTGTGAGTGGGATAAACATAAAATCTTTTAAAGATGTTGTAGATGCATTGGTAAAACGTCATGAATTTTTTCAAGAGCAAGGCTGTAAACTAAGTGACCATGGACTTGAAGAGTTTTATGCTGAAGATTATACCGAATCTGAGATAGAGAATATTTTTAGCAAGGTGTACGATGGTAAAATCCTGAATGACCTTGAGATTAGAAAATTCAAAAGTGCAATGATGATTGAATTTGGTATAATGGATGCCAATACAGGATGGACTCAACAATTTCATTTTGGCGTTATCCGTAACAACAATACAAAAATGTTCAAAAGCACCGGACCGGATACCGGTTTTGACTCCATAGGCGAGTTTAATACTGCCAAAGCCATGGCAAAATATTTTGACAGGCTCAATAGTATTGACAAACTCACTAAAACAATTATTTACAACCTAAATCCCGGAGCAAACGAAATGGTGTGCACTATGGCCGGAAATTTTCAAGATGGATCTATACCGGGTAAAATTCAATTTGGTGCAGGATGGTGGTTCTTAGATCAGAAAGATGGAATGGAGAAACAGATGAACACTCTAAGTCTTCTGGGTCTATTAAGCCGTTTTGTGGGAATGCTCACTGACAGTCGCTCTTTTGTATCGTACGCTCGTCATGAATATTTTCGCCGTATAATGTGTAATCTTATAGCAAACGATGTTGAAAATGGCGAGATCCCCATGTCAGAAATTCATCAAGTTGAAAAAATGGTTAGAGATATATCATATTACAATGCCAAATCTTTCTTTGATTTTTAAAAATTTATAGTAATAAGGTAATCAATAGAGCTCTGTAAATATATTACAGAGCTCTATTATTTATTCGTAATTTTATAAAAAGTGACTTTATAGTTTGGATAGATTGATTAATAATCATAATTTTGCACCGTTTTTAAAAAATAAAGAGTCGCGCGATTAGCTCAGTTGGCAGAGCAATTGACTCTTAATCAATGGGTCCAGGGTTCGAATCCCTGATCGCGTACAAAAAATAAAAAAAGAGTCTATTCAAATATATACAAATCAGAAGGTGAAGTTCTTTTCAGAGCTGTAAGCATAACATCCTTTCCGGGAGTAATACCCGCTTCACGCAGATGAAATTCTACAGTTTTATAAGCTATCTCGGGATGATTATTTTCATTACTCAAATGACATAGCCATATATATTTTAGTTTTTCCGTAATATGCGAAGCAAGAAACTCAGCTGTAGCTCTATTGCTAATATGTCCTCTAGGTCCCACTATACGATCTTTAAGAAATTGCGGGTAATTTCCCATCCTAAGCATGTCCTCATCGTAATTAGCTTCTATAACAAGATACTGCGCCTTAGATATGAAACTTGCCACCTCTTTAGGTATATGTCCTAGGTCTGTTACAAAACAGAAAGACTTATTTCCTATATCAATAAAATAACCCACATTATCAGTACCATCATGAGGAACCTCAAAAGCAGTTATATTGAATTCGTGAAACGGTAAAGTGATACCTTTTTCCAAATAACGAACACACGATACCAGTTTTTCGGTCATACAATAGTTATTGTTTATACCTATATGTGTCTCTTTTGTTGCATAAATAGGAATAGAACACCTCTCTCCCAGATTTCCTAAAGATTTTATGTGATCAGCATGATCATGAGTCACAAAAACAGCTAAAATTTTATCAAAATTTATATCTACAGCCCTTAAGCTATGTTTTATCTGTTTTAAAGGAATACCAGCGTCAATAAGTATGCCATGTTCGTCGGTGCCAAGATAGTAGCAGTTTCCACTGCTCCCACTTGACAAACTCAAAAATTTGATTCTCATTATTATATTGTTTTAAAATTTTCATTATAATCCTGTTTTATTGATATTAGAAAGGATATCCTACAGCAAAATGAAATGCAAAGTCACGGTTAAAACTAGGATTAAGAAAGGGATAATGGGTAGCATAATTAGAATAGTTCGGATTTACAGCTTTCATACCACCATCAAATCGGAATACAAGAAAACCTAAATCCAATCTAATGCCGGCACCATAAGCCACAGCAATCTCTTTATAAAATTGATCTATTTGAAAAAGGCCTCCCGGTTGCTCCTCGTAATTGCGCAAAGTCCAAATATTTCCCGCATCGACAAATAGAGCTCCGTTAATTTTCCAAAATAGATTTGTTCTAAATTCTGCACTAAACCCCAATTTTAAATCTCCTGATTGTTTTATATAGTCAACCTTTCTATCTCCACCAACAAATGTACCCGGCCCCAATTCACGCACAGCCCAGCCTCTTACACTATTGGCACCACCCGAAAAGTATCTCTTCTCAAAAGGAAGGCTGGTGGAATTAGCATAAGGAATAGCCACACCATATTCCAGATGTATCAGAAAAGCTCTTTTTACATTATTACTCCAACGAGTTGTAAATGACATGTCATGTTTCAAATATTGTGCAAAAGCTATATTTAAAACTTCATACTGCCCCTCATTATTTTTTTTTGCCTTAAGTAATTTTGAAGCTCCATAAAGTGCGTTACCTGAAGTTTCAAAACTCATCCTTAAGGAATATTGAAAAAAATCGGAGAGACCCGATTTTGATCCCGAATAGTAAAAATTATATCCCGTTCTCATTATAAAAAGATTTTCATAGTTGTATTTGAGAATAGAATTTTTTGTATTAATAGGGTCTAAATACTCGGTCCTAAATTGGTTTGATATCCAGGGTACAACAAGGTAATTCAAGTCTATAACATCTAAACGATGTGTTTGCTGACGGGAGGGAGTCCATAAATAACTCCAAGCGGTTGAAAAAATAAACTTGTTGAATTCTGGTCGTTTTTGAGCATTAAATTTAATACTGTATTGCGATATTGCCTGACTTCTATGTTGAAAAATAGGCGTTATAAAAGGAGCCAAAAATTCGGGAAAATCAATACTCACATCTGCACCATACTCTAAATAGCTCTGAGTTGAATATCCTGGCAGATTAGTAATAGCCTCGTATGCTCCACGAAGTTTAAAAGTAAATAGTTCGGCTCCATGAAATACATTTCTATTACTATAAGACATAGATGCAGCAGCACCTAAATCGCCGGCAGTATTAGTTCCCTCCATCTGGAAACTTAAAGTATTCCTACGATTACTCACCATAGTAACAGTAGCATTCAATAGATTGTTTCCAATCATCTCGTCAAATCTTATATTTGTATATCTAAGCAACCCTAAACGAGCCAACGAGGCGTAAGTTTTTGATATTGAATCGGTATTATATTGCATACCCGTTCTGAGAAAAGAGTGACTCTCTATAACATCAGGTTTAAGTTTGAGATCGTCATTAAAGTAGATAGAGTAACCATCTCTTTTCACCGAATCGAATTCAGATAACGAGAGTGGCGCAAAACTAGTATTCTGACTAAATAGATAATCCACATTACCTATCGTATATACCGGGTGTGGTACATAAGTTCCATCGTCTGATACTTGAAAAGCGTCTATATACATTCTCAGACCAGATATATAAGAATTTATTATTGTGTCGGCTACAAAAGAGATGTAATCTTTATTAAAACGGTAATAACCATTCTTCTGAAGCATTGTTGTTATACGGGTACGTTCATCATCTAAAATATTAGCATTTAAGCTCATACCCTCTGTTAATAACGAGGCTTCTACATTATCTCTAAGGATTGTTGCTATTGCTCTGTCGTGTATAATAACCTGAATCTCTCCTACCGTATAAATTTTATTTGGCTCAAGCAGATATTTAACCGTTGCCTTTGGTCTCTTTGCTCTCTCTATTTTATAGGTAACATTAGCCTTCAGATAACCGACATTTATCAATGCCTGTTTCATATCAAGCGCTGCGGCATCGCAAAAAATTGAATCGCAAATTACCGGTTCCTGTCCAATATTTTTTACCAGTCGCCCACCCCAAGAGAGATTATCTTTTTTCGATGACAAAGAGTAAATTCTCAATGGTACTCTAAAGAGCCCCAACCACTTAGAGTTAGGTTTTTGATATGATAGAGATTTGAAATTCGTTTTACTATCAATCTTCCCTGCAGTCGTTACCACTTCAACTTTGTCGAGCAGATAGCTGTCTTGAGGAACATGCTTATATACAGAACACGAGGCTATAGATAACATGGCTGCGACAGAGCTGACAATATATTTCCAATTCAGACTGCTCATATCAGTGTTCCCAATTATGCTCGGTTTTTATTATTCCCAATGATAACCATTAAAAGAATAATTATTTTGCAAAAGTACTGAAAGGCTTTCTAATTGTCAAAATAATTATCACTTCTTAGGAGCAGTTCTCAAATTTCTACAAAAAGGTCTATTTCCTTAACTCTTCTGCTTTTATTGAAAAAAATAGGTTATTTTTACACTAAACTCTCAATACGAGTATGTTTAGTAAAAATAGAATAAAACATATACGCTCTCTTTCTCTAAAGAAAAACAGGCAGAAATACTCTGAGTTTGTAGCCGAGGGGCCAAAGATAGTAAATGAGTTATTGCAAGAGTTTCACTGCCTATTTCTGGCAGCTACCGAAGAGTGGATCTCTTCCCAGAAAAATATAAAAGCCGATGAATATGTAATTGTTTCCCCCGATGAACTAAAACGTGCAAGTCTTATGAAAACACCTCAAGAGGTCCTTGCAATTTTTAGTATTCCAGAACGAAAATTTGATCCCGGTGTTGTAAAAAATGAGCTCTGCCTAGCTCTTGATAGCGTGCAGGATCCTGGTAATTTAGGAACAATTGTAAGAGTAGCCGACTGGTTCGGAATAGAAAACATTTTATGTTCAAAGAATAGTGCCGACATATTCAATCCAAAGTCTGTACAGGCCACAATGGGATCTATGGCAAGAGTCTATATCCATTATCTGGACTTAGCATCTCTTATATCACAATTTGACATTTCAACACCGGTTTATGGTACTTTTCTTAACGGAGATAATATATACAAGAAAAAACTTTCATCTAATGGAGTTATTGTGATGGGAAACGAAGGCTCTGGAATATCACCAAAAGTGGAAAAATTGATTAACGAAAGGCTTTTTATCCCTCATGGTGTAGGCAGATCTACCGCAGAGTCCCTTAATGTAGCAATAGCTACAGCTATAGTCTGTTCAGAATTTAAAAGAGAACTACACTTATAATAAATTTAATAGTAGTACAAAATCTGTACAACTACCGGGCTTTCATATTACGACGCATCAAACTCACTTTATCTATAAGCAGAAAGAGCGAACTGTTTTGGGTTCTATTTACATAATTAATAGCTCCACTAACTCTATTTAATTTCTGCGTGCTGTCTGTTACTATTTTTAAAGAGCTTTCGCCCGAAAGGGTAAATAGTGTATCAACAGTAGAGGTGCTATCCTTATAATGAAGAGTAAACGATAGGTATACAGAAGGTTTCACTGAGTCCGTATTATTTCCTAAAAACGTGGCACGAGTATTCCATGTAAGTGTATCACATTGGCGGAAACTGGTATCGGCCGGAATGGTAAATGTTAATTTATTTAAAGCCGGCGACACGGTAAATATTCTTGTTTTATTAAGATACCAAAGATCAACACTGTCTCCCGAAAGTACGCTGTATGATTTTTTTTCTATCTTTTCCACCTCTTTAGCTGCATTCAAACGCTCCTTTTCTGCTTTTTTATTCAAACGATCATATATTTTTGAAAATTCATGTGGGTAGCGAGTGTACCACACCAACGAACGTTCAAAATCCTGTTTAGAGATACCATGTTTTTGGAAAACATAATTGAAATAGAGTTCACGTTTGTATCTTTCATTCGATGGCAAATCCAGTGCCATCGATTGTGCAAGATGATAATCATAAAGAAATTGCTCCATTTTACGAGGTGGTAACACATTGTCTGGACGATTCACTCTGCACGAAGCAAATAAACAAAGCGTCAGTATAAAACTAATAGCCCAATAAATATTATTCCGGATGCCCCATATCATTTTTTGAATCCTGCGAAATAGTTTTAATATTCATATATTTTGAATAGAATAACATCAACACCACAATACCGCAAGAAATAGATGAGTCAGCAACATTAAAAACCGGACTAAAGAAAATTTTACCCCCCAATAACGGCAGCCATTCAGGCCATGTCCAAAGCGGGAAATAGAACATATCTACCACTTTCCCGTAAAAAACAGGTGCATATCCCTGTCCAAAAGTTGTTAGGTGAGCCAAGTCATCAATTCCATATCCGCTTGCAGTAAAAATTTGACCGTAAAAAACACTATCAATAATATTACCCGTAGCTCCGGCAATTATGAACGATACACATATTATGTAGCCTTTTGGAAATCCTCTGTCCAGAATTTTATACAAATAGATACAAAATAGAGTTACTGCGGCAATTCTGAATAGTGATAAGGTTAGCTTTCCTACTATCTCCATACCAAAAGCCATACCATTATTCTCAACAAATAGTATATAGAACCAATCTGTAACTCTTATTTGTTCTCCTAAAGTCATATTAGTCTTAACAACAAATTTTACAGTCTGATCAACAATGAGAACAGAAAAAATCGTAATCAGCACAATTATTTGCTGACTTAAACCCTCTTTGCGTGCAGAAATATCCTTGCTATGCACCTTAAAAAATCTACTTTTTGTTTTGTTTTGCCTCAATACATAATGTAGCATGCGGTACAGCACGTAGTCTATTCTTGGGTATAAGTATTCCTGTTTCTCTGCATACTCCATAGGTTTTATTCTCTATGCGAACCAATGCAGCTTGAAGAGAGTGTATAAACTTCATCTGACGTTGTGCTAAACGGGTTGTTTCCTCTTTGGATAGAGTATTTGCTCCCTCCTCAAGCACTTTGTAAGTAGGCGATGTATCGTCAGTACTATTCCCATCAGTATTCATCAAAGTTGCTTTAAGAGCATCATAATCTCTTTGAGCTATCTCTAATTTCTCATTTATTAAAACTCGGAACTCATCAAGTTCTACATCTGAATAACGTGTTTTTTCAGCCATTGTTTCAGTAGGTTAATAGGTTAATAATAAGTTTAATTGTCTTTTTTTACAAGAGCTCTCAAAGAGTAGTTATCGAACGAAATGTCATCTCCGTCATCAAGTTCTGAGACTATCTCCAGGCTATTAGCCAGAACCTGTTCCTTTATCCAATCAGAATGTTCAAGAACGGCAAAGTCTGTATCCGGATTACTTAACAGTTTTATATCTATTCGGTCTGTAATCTCTAATCCCACAGCCTTTCTAACATCCTGAAGGCGTTTTTTTAACTCCCGAGCTATACCCTCATTTTTCAATCCATCAGTTATGGTAATATCTAAAGCTACCGTTATAGTACCCTCGTTAGCTACTACCCAACCCGGAATATCTTCGCTATAAATATCCACCTCGTCAGCATTCAAAGTTACAGTTGATCCTTGAATATTCAAATCTATGCTACCTAAGCGTTCAAGAGCTGCCACATCAGCCTGACTCATTTTATCCACTTCGGCAGCTAATCCTTTCATGAGTGGTCCATGTTTTTTACCCAATATTTTGAAATTACATTTTGCCCTTTTAACAAGAACATTCGATGCACTCTCCACAAATACTACCTCTTTCACGTTAGTCTCATTGCCTATAAGCTCTTTAACCGGCTCAAGAAGATTTTTCAACTCTTTATCGGCAGGAATTAATATCTTACTCAGAGGTTTTCTAACATTTAACTTAACATTATCTCTCTTTCTTAATGCCAACACCATAGAAGTTATCTTCTGGGCCAACTCCATTCTTGCCTCTAACTCTTTATCTATAAGGTTCTTATCACTTTCAGGGAATTTAGCAAGATGAACTGAGCCAAAATTGTTACGTCCGGTAACATTTACCAAATCGCGGTACAATTGGTCGGCATAGAACGGAGCAATAGGAGCCATAAGACGAGAGACTGTCTCAAGACAGGTATAGAGTGTTTGATAAGCAGATATTTTGTCCTGACTCATTTCGCTCACCCAAAAACGCTCGCGCGAAAGATGCACGTACCAGTTAGATAGATAATCAATAACAAAATCAGAAATAAGACGGCCCGCTCTGGTAGGTTCGTAATCATCAAAATATTCGGCAACATTTTTTACAAGTGAGTTCAATTCGCTGATAATCCAACAATCTATAACAGGAATTTTCTCTTTAGGCACAGAATAGTCATCAAAAACGAATCCATCCAAATTAGCATATTGAGCAAAAAATCTGTAGGTATTATGCAATGTTCCAAAAAATTTGCGTTGAACCTCTTTTACGCCCTCTTCGTCAAAACGTAAATTGTCCCAAGGTTGTGAGTTCGTTATCATATACCAACGCAAGGAATCACTGCCAAAAACCTCAATAGAGTTAAAAGGATCTATTGCATTACCCAGACGCTTACTCATTTTGTTCCCATTTTTATCAAGAACAAGCCCATTTGAAACAACAGCTTTGAATGCCACACTGTTACGTACCATAGCAGATATAGCATGAAGAGTATAGAACCATCCTCTAGTCTGGTCAACACCCTCAGCTATAAAATTTGCAGGATAAAAACTACCATTATCTATTAGCTCACTATTCTCAAACGGATAATGCAGTTGCGCAAAAGGCATAGCACCACTATCAAACCAAACATCAATTAAATCCAGCTCTCTCTTCATAGCTTTTCCGGAGCCTGATACCAATATTATATCGTCAACAAATGGTCTGTGAAGATCTATTTTGTCATAATTTTTACTAGAATAATCGCCCGGAGTAAACCCTTTATCCTTAAGAGGATTAGAGTTCATAAATCCAAATTTTACAGATTTTTCTATCTCGTTATATAGCTCCTCTATAGACTCTATACAGATCTCCTCCCCCTCATCGTTACGCCATATAGGCAAAGGAGTTCCCCAATATCGGGAACGGCTAAGATTCCAGTCGTTAAGATTTTCCAACCATTTACCAAAACGACCTGTACCGGTAGATTCTGGTTTCCATTTTATGGATTTATTAAGTTGTGACATCTTATCTCTAACAGCCGACGTCTTAATAAACCAACTATCAAGAGGATAGTAAAGCACCGGCATATCAGTTCGCCAACAGTGAGGATAGCTATGTATATGCTTCTCTATCTTAAATGCTAAACCAGACTGCCTCATTTTTATGCAGAGAATCAGATTTAAGTCTTCTGTACTCAATGCTTTTTTCTCATTATATTTTCCATCAATATTGAACTTTGGATCATACGCATTCATAACATAGAGGCCCTGATACTCCTTGTACAATTCCGTATCCACATATTTTTCCACAAAATCCGGATCAAGATCTTGAATTTTCCAATATTTGCCAGAAAAATCGACCATAGGTTTTGTCTCAAGCTTACGATTAATCATGTACAATGCCGGCACGCCAGCTTCTTTAGCTACAAATGCATCGTCAGATCCAAAAGTGGGAGCTATATGTACAATTCCCGTACCATCATCGGTTGATACATAATCACCATGAATAACACGAAAACCTTTATCACTTGCCCTTATCTCTCCATCGTCATCTTTTACTATCGGTTTAACCCATGGAAATAGCTGTTCATACTGCATCCCTTCCAGTTCGGTTCCTTTCAATATAGAGACAATTCTATACGGAATTATCTTATCACCAGGAGTATAAGAATTCAGATCTATCTTAGAACCTTGTTCATTAAAATAAGAAGGCAACCGCTCTTCGGCCAGAATAACCGTTACAGGTTTACCGGTGTATTGATTATATGTTCTCACCACAGCATATTCTATCTTTCGCCCTATACAAAGAGCAGTATTAGATGGTAATGTCCATGGAGTGGTAGTCCAAGCTAATATATATATATCGCCCCACCCCATCATTTCAGGAGTAGGATTAATCACTCTAAACTGTGCCGTTACCGTAGTATCTTTTATATCTCTGTAACAACCGGGTTGATTAAGTTCATGGCTGGAGAGTCCTGTACCCGCAGCCGGAGAGTATGGCTGTATGGTGTATCCTTTGTAGATAAGTCCTTTCCGGTAGAGTTGTTTAAGCAACCACCAAAGTGTCTCAATATAGCTATTGTCGTAAGTTGTATAAGGGTTGTCCAAATCCACCCAATAACCCATTTTTATTGTAAGATCGCTCCACTTTTCCTTATATTTCATCACCTCCGATCTACAATAATTATTGTACTCCTGAACAGATATTTTTTTCCCTATATCATCTTTTGTGATTCCAAGAGCCTTCTCAACCCCAAGTTCAACCGGCAATCCATGTGTATCCCAACCTGCTTTCCTTTTAACCTGATATCCACACATGGTTTTATAACGACAAAAACAGTCCTTTATAGTTCTGGCCATAACATGATGAATACCGGGCATACCGTTAGCTGAGGGAGGCCCCTCGTAAAACACAAACGAAGGAGCATTATCACGTTCTATAACACTACGGGCAAAAAGATTCTCTTTCTGCCATTGATTGCACATATCCTTGTTTACCTGAGAAAGATTCAGTTGGCCACGCTCCAAAAATTTCTTTCTAGTCTGTTTCATAATATAAATCCAAATACTGTTGTAAGAGATCACGCTCAAACAACACCTATAAAAATTGATTGCAAAGATACAGTTTTTTTGGTTTAGTTGTATTTGTAAAAGCCCCTTATTAAAAACAGGTTCAACTTGAATCACAAGAGCTTTAATTTATGTTAACCAGTTTTAAAAAATTAAACAAATAAAATATTGAGTTTTACGCTCTTTTATGAGTATAATTTCTCTTTTGGGCTCTGTTTTTTTGTATTTTTGCAAAAAAAACAGATGGAAATTATACCTGCTATAGATATTCTTGATGGAAAGTGTGTGAGATTAACTAAAGGTGATTATAATACCCCGATAATTTATAGTGATAATCCACTCGAGGTTGCTCTTAAATTCGAGGCTCACGGAATTCACAGATTACACCTTGTAGATCTTGACGGTGCTAAAAGCAATCATATAGTTAACTACAAGGTACTAATGAAAATAGCTTCCAGAACAAGCCTTCAAATCGATTTTGGAGGCGGTGTAAAATCAGATCAGGATTTGGCTATCGCTTTTGAGAGTGGTGCTAGCATGGTTACTGTGGGAAGTACCGCAGTAAATCATCCCGAACGCATGTATAATTGGCTAAAGAGTTATGGTGCAGAAAAAATTATTTTAGGTGCTGATGTAAGAGAAGGCAAGGTGGCAGTTCAGGGTTGGTTAAAAGAGAGTGGAATAGATCTGTTCGATTTTCTTAAAGATTACATAGGCAAAGGCATACGTCAGGTAATATGTACCGATATTAACCGCGACGGCATGTTGTCCGGACCGGCTATTGAACTCTACAAAAGTATTCAAGAACGCCATCCCGGTATTCGTATCATAGCAAGTGGCGGAGTAAGTAGTATGGAAGACCTTATAGCACTAAACAACATAGGTGTACCATCAGTTATTGTAGGAAAAGCCTATTATGAGGGAAGAATTACTCTTAAAGAATTGGCAGAATTTAATTATCACGAAAAAAAATAATAGAAACAAAATGTTAGCTAAAAGAATCATTCCCTGCCTTGATATATGCAAGGGGCGGACAGTAAAGGGTACAAATTTTGTCAATATACGTGATGCCGGAGATCCAGTAGAATTAGGAAAACTATATAGCACACAAGGAGCTGACGAGTTGGTATTTCTTGATATAACTGCCACTCACGAAAAACGTAAAACCTTTATTGAACTTGTAGAAAGAGTTGCAGCTGAAATAGACATTCCCTTCACTGTAGGAGGTGGTATTAACAGTATATCTGATGTGGAAATATTGCTTAAAGCCGGTGCAGATAAAATCTCTATCAACTCTGCCGCCATAAATAGACCCGAACTTATCAATTCCATAGCCCAAAACTTTGGATCCCAAGTTTGTGTTGTAGCAATAGACGCCAAAATGTCCGGAGGTAATTGGAAATGTTATCTGAACGGTGGACGTATTCCTACCGAACTCTCTCTATTCAACTGGGCCAAAGAGGCTAATGAGAGGGGAGCTGGCGAAATACTCTTTACCAGCATGGATCACGATGGAGTAAAGAATGGCTATCCAAACTCTGCTTTAGCAAAACTAAGGGAAAATCTTACCATACCCGTTATAGCATCAGGAGGAGCCGGAACAAAAGAACATTTCAGAGATGTGTTTATAGAGGGGAAAGCAGATGCGGCATTAGCTGCTAGTGTTTTTCACTTTTCCGAGATTAAAATTCCCGATTTAAAAGCTTATCTTCGCAGTCAGAATATTCCGGTAAGACTTTAAGCTTACGGTAAACAATAATTATATATGAAAATCAATTTCGAAAAGATGGGGGGCCTGGTTCCAGCTATCGTTCAGGATAATGTTACCCGCAAAGTTCTTATGTTAGGATTTATGAATAAAGAGGCTTACGAAAAAACCGTAGAGCTTGGCAAGGTAACTTTTTACAGTAGAACCAAAAACAGACTCTGGACTAAAGGTGAAGAGAGCGGTTTTTTTTTAAACGTAATATCAATTGCCTCCGATTGTGATAATGACACTCTGCTTATTCAAGCCCATCCTACCGGGCCAGTATGTCATAAAGGAGAGGACACCTGCTGGGGTGAAAAAAACAGCTCTGACATCAACTTTTTCTCTTATCTTCAAGACTTTATTGATAAACGTTTTCAAGATATGCCCGAAGAGTCATACACCACATCTCTTTTCAAAAGCGGATTGAACCGTATGGCACAGAAAGTTGGCGAAGAGGCTGTAGAGACAGTAATTGAAGCCACAAATGGTTCAGACGAAGGTCTTATATGCGAAGCATCAGATCTACTTTATCATCTTATTGTACTGTTAGCATCAAAAGGGTACAGAATAGAAGATTTAGCCAATGAATTAAGCAAAAGACATCAATAAATAGTCCTAAAACGCTATCCTCTAAAAAGATATGAGAATAATTGATTACCGGAAAGTTGAGATTCGTCAAGCCGATATGTATGTTCTAGGAGATGTCACCTTTAATATCGATGAGGGTGATTTTGTTTACTTGATTGGTAAAATCGGCTCCGGAAAAAGTAGTCTACTCAAAACACTTTATGGAGAACTTGATGTAATTTGTGACCAACCGCTAAGCCACGCTTTGGTACTTGATCAGGATATGACCAAGCTTAAACGTAAATATATACCTAAACTTAGAAGAAAAATAGGCATTATATTTCAGGATTTTCAGCTTCTAACAGACCGTAACGTTCACGACAATCTCACATTTGTACTTAAAGCTACCGGATGGAAAGATAAAAAAGAGATGCATCAAAAAATATATCAGGTATTAGACCTTGTAGGCATGGATACAAAAGGCTACAAGATGCCTCATGAACTTTCGGGTGGTGAACAACAAAGAATTAGCATAGCCAGATCTTTGCTAAATTCCCCTAAATTGATTCTGGCCGATGAACCAACAGGGAATCTTGATCCCGAGACAGGTTGTCAGATAGTAGAGATTCTTAGAAAAGTGAGTGAATCGGGAACTGCTGTATTTATGAGCACTCATAATCTACAATGGTTAGAACTCTATCCCGGACGCATATTAAAATGTGAGAACCGTAAACTTATTGAATGCAATCTACCTAATAACACCAATTATATTCCTAATTGTTCACAAGAAGAAAGAGTGTAAAATATTTTATTTAATATATGAAAGTATTAAAATTTGGTGGTACCTCTATTGGCTCTCCACAACGTATAGTTGATGTATGCAATCTTATAACAAAAGATGGTCAGCAAAAGCTGGTAGTTTTCTCAGCTATGTCAGGAACTACAAACACGTTGACTGAAATATCAAACCACTATTATGAAGGTAATATAAAAAAAGCTTCCCAAGTTATCTTGAATCTGCAGAGGATCTATCAAGAACATATTGAAGCTCTCTACTCCACTAATAGTTGTAAAAAGAAGTTGACAGATTTCTTAAATGAAAAAATAGAGTATCTGCTCTCTTTTGCTAAAAAGAGCTTTACCTTAGTTAATGAGAAAGAGGTATTAGCCCAAGGAGAGTTGATTTCTACCTTTATGATATCCGAATATCTTTTAGAGATTGGAGTTAAGACCGCTCTTATACCGGCATTAGAGTTTATGAAAATTGACGAAAATGCTGAACCCGATATGGCTTATATAGCATCAAACATAAAAAAATATCTTAATCCCAAAGATGATATTCAAATATATATAACACAAGGTTATATATGTTGCAATTTTAACGGTCAGATAGATAATCTTCAAAGAGGAGGTAGCGACTATACCGCCTCTATTCTTGGTGCAGTAACACATAGTGAGGAGATTCAGATTTGGACCGATATTGACGGTTTACATAACAACGATCCCCGTATAGTAGAAAAGACATCGCCCGTAAGACATCTTCACTTTGAAGAAGCAGCTGAGTTGGCCTATTTTGGAGCAAAAATTCTTCATCCCACCTGTATTCAACCTGCCAAGGTTGCCAATATTCCTGTACATCTGCTAAACACTGTAGAGCCCAATGCTCCCGGAACAATTATCAATAACGAATCGGTGCCAAACAAAATTAAGGCTGTTGCTGCCAAAGATAATATAACAGCTATAAGCATAAAATCGAGCCGAATGCTTCTTGCACACGGATTTTTACGCAAAATTTTTGAAATTTTCGAGACTTGGCGAACATCAATAGATATGATTTGTACATCCGAGGTGGGAGTCTCCATGTCTATAGATAACACTAAATATTTAAAGGAAATTACAGATGAGCTTGAAAAATATGGTAAAGTCTCCGTAGATAGAGATATGTGCATAGTCTGTGTTGTAGGAGATATGGTTTGGGAAAATCTTGGTTTTGAGTCAAAAGCTCTTAACGCAATACAAACCATACCTATAAGAATGATATCTTATGGAGGAAGTAACTATAATATCTCTTTTTTAATTAAGATGTCCGATAAGAAGCAGGCTCTTCAACAGCTTAGTGATGTACTATTTAATGATAACAAATAATGCAAGAGACCCCTTTTTACTATTATGACATCAGTTTACTGGAAGAGACAATTCAAACAGTTTTATCCGAAGCCGGTAAAAATAGTTCATACGATCTCTATTATGCTATTAAAGCCAATGCCAATCCAAAGTTACTTAGTATAATCAAAGATTCTGGTCTAGGTGTTGACTGCGTGAGCGGAGGTGAGATTCAGGCAGCTATTGACACCGGATTCTCTTCAGACAAAATAGTTTTTGCAGGAGTTGGGAAATCAGATCAGGAAATTGATTTGGCTATAAAGCACAATATATCCTGTTTCAATGTAGAGTCAGCGGCAGAAATTATGGTACTGCACGAAAGAGCGGTAATGGCCGGAAAGCAAATAAAAATAGCCATTAGAGTAAATCCCAATATAGATGCTCACACCCATTCAAAAATCACTACAGGCCTTTCGGAGAATAAATTCGGCATTAATATAGAACAGCTTGACCAGACAATCAATCTTCTACTCAATATGCCTGCAATCTCTTTAGAAGGCTTGCATTTTCATATAGGCTCTCAGATTCTTGATTTGGAGGTTTTCAAAGAACTCTGCAAGAGAATAAACACACTGCAAGAGCAACTTGAAAGCAAGGGTGTTAAATTCAACCATATCAACGTTGGTGGAGGGCTTGGCACAAACTACATTGAACCGGAAAAATATCCCATATCGGATTTCAAAAATTATTTTAAAACTTTCCGCAACAATTTAGTTTTAAAACCCGCGCAAAGATTGCGATTTGAGTTAGGACGCAGTATAGTGGCCCAATGCGGTAAATTAATTACTAAAGTTCTATATGTAAAAAAAGGAACCACTAAACAATTTGTAATTGTAGACGCCGGAATGAATGATCTCATAAGACCTGCATTATATCAGGCCAGTCATAAGATTATAAATATATCGTCAAAAAATGGTTCCGATGTTTACGATGTAGTTGGTCCCATATGCGAGTCATCAGATGTTTTTGCCAGCAATATAACTCTTCCCATAACAAAAAGAGGTGACTATCTGGCTATACTTTCAGCAGGTGCTTATGGCGAGGTTATGTCATCTCAATATAATCTCAGAAAATTGCCCTTAAGTTACACAAGTCAGGAAATAAAACTATTATGATATATCCTCCAAGTTCAATATCGCCGTTTGGAATAATTCTACTTGTTCTTACCGGATGTTTCTTGTTAATCCAGCTGGCGTATTTGTTGATTTTATATAATCCTCTCTTTAAAAAAAGAGAAAAATCAAAGCAAAAATTTCTTGATACAAATCAGTTACAACCCCTCTCTGTAATAATTGTATCAAACAATCAACGCAATGCTTTAGAGCGTAATCTAGAATCAATTTTAAACCAAGATTACCCCAATTTCGAGATAATAGTTGTAGACGACAACTCCAATGACGATACTAACGATTTTTTAACAAATCTGGGGAAAAAATATAAAAATCTTCGCCACACTTTCACTTCTGACAGCATACGTCATATAAGCCCAAAAAAACTGGCCCTTACAATAGGTATTAAAGCTAGTGTCAACGATTGGGTTGTTTTCACAAATCCGGAATGTTCTCCTGCCAGTGATCAGTGGCTAAAAAAGATAGGTCGTAATTTTACTGATGAAACCGACATCGTTATGGGCTATTACAACTATAAAAAGGGAGGACGTTTTTTTGATAAAGTGATTATTTTCGATCAACTACTACTATCTATGCGTTATCTTGGAGCTGCCCGGATCAAACGGCCTTACATGGCTCAAGGAGAGAATATGGCATACCGTAAAAAATTATTTTTTGACAAAAAAGGATACAGTAAACATCTCAATTTGGTTGCTGGCGACGACGATCTTTTTATTAACGGTATAGTAACACATACAAACTCCAGAGTTGAGATAAGTTTAGAATCGATGATATGGCACGATCCTATTGACTTTTACTCTTGGAAAATAGATAAATTATTTTATGCATCGACCAGCTATTTTTTTAAGGGATACGGATGTGCCATAGCCGGATTAGAATCAACAAGCAGATATGGCTTTTATGGTGCTGCTATAGGTGGAATAGTAGTACAGGCTATGTCGGGGGATCTCTTTTTCCCGGCCATATTAGCTTTTACACTACTCCTTAGGGGTAGTTGCCAGTTTTTTGTATTCCGCCGCGGATGTAGAAAATACGGCCACAAAACATTCTATTTTTCACTACTATTATTTAATATTACTCAACCTATCTGGAATACATATTTTAAAATAACATCAAAAATATCAACTCATTTTACAAGGGTTTTTAAAGTCTGACAGGAAAAAACTTTTATTGGTTATTCAAATCTGATACTTTGTGACGGATATATTCGTCCTATTACCGCCGATGGCCCCAACAACATAAGTAGAGAGAGGATGAACATAACAACATTTAAAATTATAAGTATAGTTAAGTTCAATTCTACCGGAACTGAATCCAGATAATAGTTCTGAGGATTGAGTTTAAAAACACCAAAATAACTCTGTACAAGACATAAGCCTATTCCAAAAATATTACCAATAATCATTCCCCGCACTATGATATATGTTGAAAGATTAAGAAAAATCTTTCTTATAGAGGTATTATTTGATCCCAAAGCTTTCAGTACTCCTATCATACTGGTTCTTTCAAAAATTATTATTAATAGTCCGGAAATTATAGTAAAACCGGCAATACCCATCATAAGGAGAAGAATCACCCACACATTTACATTAAGCACGTCGAGCCAAGCAAATATACCTGCGTTTATCTGTTCCATAGTTCGTGTAAGATATGATTCACCCATTACATCACTGTGTCTCTTCATAATATGCCTTATCTCAGAGTAGGCACTATCAAGCTCTTTTGAGTTTTTCAGATATATTTCCACTCCATAAGCCTGATTGCGATTCCATCCATTAAGTCTTTGGAGTGTATATATATCGGTAATTCCATATGTATTATCGTATTCGTAAAAATTTGTCTGATAAATACCTCTAAGAGTCATTCTACGGGCTCTAACAGAATTTTGAATAAAGTAAATATCCACTTTGTCGCCCACTTTCAAGCACATCTTATCGGCTAGCACCTTTGAAAGCAATAGGTCATTACTTGTCAAAGTATCACTAAATAGTGGTATTTCACCCTCTATAAGATAGCTCTTTATAAATGAGAGATCGTACTCTTGTCCCACTCCTCTAAGCAAAAAACCTTTAAAATCGCTGTCGGTACGAATTATTCCCGGCTTATCTATATATCTCTGTACATATTCAACATGGCGGCAACATTCAAGCTCTGAAAAAATCTCCTGACTGGTAGTAATCGGCATCTCGTTTACACCAAAACTTGTTTTAGAGTTTGTTATACGTATATGCGATGTAAAACCGATAACTTTTTCTCGTATTTGATGTTTAAAACCCTGTGTTACAGCTATGGTAACAATCATTACCACTAACCCCACCGCAATGCCCACGGTAGCTATTATAACAGCGGCTTGCGTTCCTCCCTTAGTTGCATCTCCCCCCTTATATATTCTTCTAGCTATAAAACGTTCCTTCATCACTATTTTCTGACAATCCTACTGCGAAGTTACTCTTTTTGTCACAATACTTTTGTATGTTTGTCTAATTTTGAAAACTTGAATATATTATATATGGAAACCAACACAGATACCGGCATTAAAGAGCGTCTTTCAAAATTTAAAAATTCTCTTCCCGACCATGTTACATTGGTGGCTGTCTCTAAGAATCATCCTACCGAATTATTGCTCGAAGCATACAATGCAGGCCAGAGAATATTTGGAGAAAACAGAGCACAAGAGATGAATATTAAGCAAAAAAAACTCCCCAAAGATATTGAATGGCATTTTATTGGCCATTTGCAAAAAAACAAAATACGCCTTATAGCTCCTTATGTTTCGGTTATTCAAGGAGTAGATTCATTTGAATTGTTAGAAAAAATTGATAGTCATGCAAAAAAATCGAACAGAATAATCACCTGCCTTCTTCAAATTCATATAGCTCAAGAGGCAAGTAAATTTGGCTTCACTTTTAATGATTGTAGAGAGATGCTTAAGAAAGGCGAATGGAAAAAATTGAATAATATTGATTTTGGAGGAGTTATGGGAATGGCAACATTCACAGATAACATGGATCAAGTATTGAGCGAATTTAAAGCTCTTACCGATTTTTTCAACCAAGTAAAAAAAGAATTTTTTCCTGATCAGGATAGTTTTAAAACTATATCTATCGGTATGAGCGAAGACTATACTGTAGCTATAAAAGCCGGTAGCAATATGATCAGAATTGGGAGCCTAGTTTTTGGTCAAAGAGATTAAATATATAATTTAGTCTATAGTATTTTTTATGAATTCTAATTTATTTTTTTTATTTTCGCAAAGTCAAAATGCCTTTATGGTAATTTTGACCAGTACATTTTTTCCCAATATTTTTTTATATGGATAACAAATCATCTATGACAGATCTTATTGCAAAATCAATTAGAAATAATTGGAATTTGAATGCTCTAACAGATTATAACGGCCCTACGCTTCAATATAAAGATGTGGCGCGAAAAATTGAAAAACTACACATTCTTTTTGAACAGGGCGGAATAAAAAAAGGCGATAAAATAGCCATCTGTGGACGTAACAGTTCAAACTGGGCGGTAAGCTGCCTTGCAAGTATGACATACGGAGCTGTGGTTGTTCCAATACTTCACGAATTCAAGGCCGACAATGTGCATAATATAGTCAACCACTCTGAGGCAAAAATACTTTTTGTAGGCGATCAAGTATGGGAAAATTTAAACGAGGCAAGTATGCCCGAACTTGAGGCTATAATTACAATGGAAGATTTTGAAATATCAATTTCACGCAATAAATCTATATCCTCTGCTCGTGAGAATCTAAACCAATTGTTCGGAAAAAAATATCCAAAAAAATTCACCCAATCAGATATTAATTATGTTGATACAGATATGGAAAGCCTGGCTATGATCAACTATACATCTGGTTCTACAGGTTTTTCTAAAGGCGTAATGATTCCCTACAGATCTATTGTAAGTAACCACGCTTTTGCCTGTTCTGCAATTCCCGACATAAAACCTGGAGATTCTGTAATATCAATGCTACCCATAGCACATATGTACGGATTTGCATTTGAATTTTTCTATGAATTCACCAAAGGTTGTCAGATATTTTTTCTTACAAGATTACCTAGCCCCAAAATTATATTCCAGGCTTTTGCTGACATAAAACCCAATCTGATAGTGGCTGTCCCGTTAGTGATAGAAAAAATCATTAAGAAAAACGTTCTACCCAAACTACAGACTCAGCAAATGAAAATCCTTCTTAAAGTACCCATTGTGAACGACCACATAAAGAAAAAAGTTTGCGATGAGATTGTAAAAGCCTTTGGCGGAAGGTTTTTCGAAGTAATTATAGGAGGTGCCGCTCTAAATCAAGAGGTTGAACAGCTACTGTGGTCAGTAAAATTCCCCTACACGGTAGGATATGGAGCAACAGAATGTGGTCCTATTATCTCCTACTCAGACTGGAGAACATTTATACCCGGTTCGTGCGGACGTGCCGCTCTAAATATGGAAGTTAAAATTTTGAGCCAAGATCCGGAAAACATTCCCGGCGAGATTATCTGCAAAGGGCCAAATGTTATGCTTGGCTATTATAAAAACGAAAAGCTTACAGAAGAGACCATCGATAAAGATGGATGGCTATATACAGGCGACCTTGGAGTTATGGACAAAGATGGAAATATTTTTATTAAAGGCCGAAGCAAAAGCCTAATACTTGGACCTTCCGGTCAGAACATCTATCCCGAAGAGATAGAAGATAAGCTAAATAATATGCCATATATTTCTGAGTCGCTTGTAATATCTGAAAATAACAAACTTATAGCTCTGGTATATCCGGATTTTGAGGAGACACTACGTGAGAATCTAAGCGAAGAGAAGATAGCCTCTATAATGGAAGAGAATAGAGTTGAGCTAAACAAGAACTTACCTGCATACGAACAGGTTTCTATGATTAGAATCTATCATGAGGAGTTTGAAAAAACCCCTAAAAAGAGTATAAAAAGATTCCTCTATCAAAGTTCATAAAGGGAATAAACAACCATAAATAGAGTTAATCAAGTTTTAGAACCGCTAAAAACGCCTTTTGTGGAACCTCCACATTACCAATCTGTTTCATGCGTTTCTTGCCTTTCTTCTGCTTCTCAAGCAATTTTCTCTTTCTAGATATATCGCCACCATAACACTTGGCCGTTACATCTTTGCGAATCTGTTTTATGGTTTCGCGAGCAATGATTTTAGATCCTATAGCCGCCTGGATAGCTATGTCGTACTGCTGTCTTGGTATCAACTCTTTCAATTTTTCACATATCTTTCTTCCAAACTCATAAGCGTTGTCAACATGGGTCAATGTAGAAAGAGCATCTACCGGCTCGCCGTTAAGAAGGATATCTAATTTAACCAATTTAGAGGGCCTGAATCCGCAAGGATGATAATCGAATGAGGCATATCCCCTTGATATGCTCTTAAGTTTATCATAAAAATCAATAACCACCTCTCCTAAAGGTAACTTAAAGTTGAGTTCTACTCTATTGCCGGCAATAAATTGCTGTTTAACCAGCTCACCCCTTTTGTCTATACACAAAGTCATTATCGGCCCTATATAATCAGTATTTGTAATTATTGAGGCATCAATATAAGGCTCCTCAATACGGTCAATCATAGCTACATCGGGTAAACCAGTTGGATTATGTACCTCAATCGCATTACCCTGTTTATCGTACACTATATACTGAACGTTAGGGACAGTGGTTATTACGTTAATATTAAACTCACGATCAAGTCTCTCTTGAATTATATCCATATGCAAAAGACCTAAGAACCCACAACGAAAACCAAAGCCCAGAGCCATTGATGATTCAGGGGTAAAGCTCAGAGCAGCATCGTTCAACTGCAATTTCTCTAAAGAGGAGCGCAAATCTTCAAACTCATCGGCCTCTATAGGATAGAGCCCTGCAAAAACCATTGGCTTCGACTCTTCAAATCCAGAAATAGCTTCCTTACAAGGACGATGAACATGAGTAATAGTATCACCAACCTTTACTTCGGTCGATGTTTTTATTCCGGAAATAATATAACCCACATCGCCTATTGACATCTGTTCACGTGGATTCATGCTCATCTTTAATACCCCTATCTCATCAGCATCGTACTCTTTTCCCGTATTAAAAAATTTTACTTTATCCCCTTTGCGGATAGTGCCATTCATTACCTTGAAATTAGCTATTATACCCCTAAAAGAGTTAAATAGTGAATCAAATATCAAAGCCTGAAGCGGTGCATCGGGATCTCCCACCGGATGGGGTATCTTTTCAACAATAGCTTTAAGAATAGCCTCAACACCCTGTCCCGTTCTTGCCGACGCTCTTAATATATCACTACGTTTACAGCCTAACAACTCTACAATCTCGTCCTCAACCTTTTCAGGCATAGCACTCTGTATATCGCACTTATTAATTATGGGAATTATCTCAAGGTCATGTCCAATAGCCATATAAAGATTACTGATTGTTTGAGCCTGCACTCCCTGTGTAGCATCTACCACCAACAAAGCACCCTCGCAAGCGGCAATAGAACGAGAAACCTCGTATGAAAAGTCAACGTGGCCCGGAGTGTCTATAAGATTCAGTATATATTTTTCATCACCTGTCTCGTATTCCATCTGAATAGCATGACTCTTTATGGTAATACCTCTCTCTTTTTCAAGATCCATACTGTCAAGCATCTGTCCCTGAGTCACATTTATGGTGTGTGTATACTCAAGCAAACGATCAGCTAATGTGGACTTACCATGATCTATATGTGCTATAATACAAAAATTACGAATATAATTCATTATCTAAAAATTTGCGCAAAGATACAATTTATCGGCCTTATTTTTATCTGATTTAAGCTAATAGGTAAATATTTCCGCAATTATTAAATTAATAAACTACGGATTATAATTAACTAAAAGATAGAAA
>DASRNO010000016.1:0-22754 GCA_035647375.1 Bacteroidaceae bacterium | reverse complement strand
ACTACATGTACTAAAGAAAACTCTCCACGCCCTGAACCATCCGCTGCGAGCTCCAATTCCTGTTCCGGCAAGAATTAGCAGGGCATTACCTATTGGAGCGTAGGTTAGAGCAGTGGCCGGTGTTTTTATAAGCCACCTAAGTCCTTGAGCATTAAGCAGGCTGCATAAAATAGTTTCGCCACCTAAGTTGGCATTACGCGACTCATAAACGCTGCCAATCCAAGATACTAAAACAACCATGATTAACAGTGATAGATAAATGACTGCCAGATGGGGATAGGGCCTCTCTATTTTATTCATCAGGTTCAAGTTTTACCGTATCGATTATTCCAAGTTCAATTGCTCTAACTACCAGACGCGTAACGTTGACTCCTCGCTGCTCGTTATGGTTGAAAAGCCTGCTAATAAGATCGGATTGCCTCTTCTCCAGAGATTTACTGCTAAAAGGCATTGTTCGTAAATTGCTGATCATATCTTTTGTGTAACCTAATGCCAAATGACGTAGCAAACGCTCATCGTATTCGTCAATATCGTAAGTTATCATTGCACTCCTACGGCGATTGTCATCAAAAACAGAACGTTTAAACCTCTCTACAATCTTTTGCAGAATAGGTTGATTAAAAACATATCTTTTACCGGCCATTACATCCATTATTTCACCACGAGTAAGCATCTCTCCTGTTTTAAGAGCAATACCATTAGCACCCGCTTCAAGAGCATCGACCCACAGCCTCTCGTTAAGTAGTTCGCCGGTGAATATTAGCACTTTGACTTGAGGATAATCTTTACGTATATTTCGGCAAATATCCACCCCTATAGTGGTAGATCCGCCCAAACCCAGATCAAGAAGTACCATATCGGGACTGTTTACTTTCATTAAAGCCCAAAATTCCTTTTCGGTCATAGCAGAACCAATAATTTCTACTTCGGGAATCTCGTTTCTAATAATAGATTGTGTGCCCTTAAGCTCAAGCGAGACATCTTCCACTATAATTACCTTGTATTTATCCATAATTATCTATTGTTTTTTTATTCATTTATAATAACGGATGGAACAGTGAACCATATTGACAATCCACCGTCTACATCGGGTTCAGCATTAATTCTACAACCGGGATGACCATACGCCTCGTCGTGTTCTCTAATTATTTGGCGACACATAACATATCTATGATTATTATAATCCTGATTATAGTCAGGGCCTTTCCAAAGTGGAGAAAATATCATATTAAGATTTTTCCAGTTTATCAGCCTCCTATTGTCGCTAAACAAGAATTGCACAAAAGAGCCTTTAACGGTTGCGCTAATCTTTATTTCTCCATGTTCTCTATTATCTAAAGCTTGATCAATAAGATTACGAATCAAAAAACACAACATAGTGCGGTCTCCTGAACAAGCCGCATAGCACTCATCTGTAATTAATACTGCACTGTTACCCTGTTTGTTGGCAGTGATTCTAAAATAATCGGTAGCATCGGTCATTAATTCCCTAACCTCTACTCTCTGACGTTTAAATAGAGAGTCGTCAAGTTGCCTTGCTGCATATTGGCTCAAAATTTTGAAAATATCCCGATAATAGGTAACTAACTCTAACATGTCCTGAATCAAGATTTCATTGCCTTTATAATCATCTCTTTTTCTGTTCAATTCTTTAATTATTTGAGTTATCCTATTGGGATAATAGATGGTTTCGTGCTTAAGAGTAGAGAGGCAGTTATCTAAAATAAGATTTTGCACACGTAGTCTGTTATCCTCAAAACGGGCTCTCTCAGATTCATCTCTAATCCGTTCTAAATAGTTATATCTTTCGGCCACCTTTAACACTCTGTTATATACTGCTACAGCAAGATATCGCGCCACCATACCGGCCATAAGCAGATCTGTGTCTCTATAATTATCGTAATATTCCAACCCCAGCGCTCCTGCATTAAGCCATGTTCCAAAACTCTCTACCATTAGAGGCATAGTCTGATACAGATTATTTTGGTTCCAATAGGAGTAACTGTTCTCAAAAGATTCTCTGGTTTTGTTTATCAAATTATCGTTAACAATTTCACCTTTTTTTGAATATGTCCCTATAGACAACTCAGTCTCATTGCTTACTGCTACAACTACGTTTTTTACAGATAGCAGGCGATACAAATCCGGATAAATATCCTTGGCTATACGTTCTGCAATTTTTACAGTATCGGTTTCATCGTTATTCTGCTCTGTTGCTTTTGAAAGAACAGTAGCAGCCGATATTTCTCTAAGAATATCCAGAACCTGTTCTAAGTCGTTTCTATATTGCAATCTACGCTTTGAGAAAAACGCATACCGGAAGAGTAAAAACAACATAAGTATAAGTATAAATAGAATAATAGCTATTGAGATATTGCTATTGGAGTGTTGTAATATAATACAGTCTCGCTCAATCTCTTTTTCGCTAAAATATTTTTTAAAAAGTTTGAGATAAGCATCATTATTATATCTATATAGATCCCATTTTTTAAGTGCTAAGGCAGATACCGCAGCCTCGTTACGTAACCAGAGTATTGTTTCGTAATCGGTACCGAACTCTCTTTCAAGCCATTTGAGCTCGTTTATTTGTTCAAAATCTAAGAGAGAGAGAGTTTGTGCAGAGTCTCCACCGTATATAAGGTAATCACTGTTAAGAGCATAAAGAGCCGAGTCAATGTAATTCAAAGCTATCTGATATTCTCCCAAAATATTATACTGATATGCCATATCGGTGTAATAGTAAGCATCGAACAGCAGGCTATCTCCCGTTTCAGTTATATATATAGTATCTTGTGCGGATATGTTGTTATTACCTATATGTTGAGCTTTAACTACGCCAATACCCGAAAAAAAGATCATAATAAGCCCCAAAATTCCTCTTAATACACCTTTGGGGAGCCTAAAGAAAAATCTACTTCCCGCACCTTCCCTACTCTCTATTCCAAAGAGGCATACCTTAAAAATGTTATCGGAATTTCTGTATTGCTCAATAATACCTTTACAATTCATAAGTCCAAATCCACTACCCTTATCTTTTATTTCAGAAATATTTTTAATGTTTTTGTTGGTAGCACCTATCACTCCGGCGTCGTAAACTTTATTATCAAGTATTAGTTTAATATCATCATTGCTCAAACCTATTCCTGTATCACATACCGATATCTCAATATAATCCTTCTTTTCTAATGCAAATAGAGATACTTTTCCACCCGAAGGAGTGAATTTCCCTGCATTATCAACTAGAGTGTTTATCATGAACAGTGTTAATGCCCGATCGGCCTTTATAATGGCGTTTGTTTCACCTACATTCAGTTCCAGATTTTTCTGAGCAAAACTACGCGCACCCATATCAATAATATCAAAAAGAGGCTTTAGGGAAAAATTCTCTATGCGTAGGCTTACAATGCCTTGTCTGGATTGAATCCATTTGGAGAGTACCTTATTATACTCATTTATCATTCCTGCAAGCTCGGAAATATATTGTAATCTGTAGTTATATCTATCACTACCCGGCTTCTCGGTTTTAAGCTTAGATATTTCGTTCAATAAACGGTCAATAAATGGTGAACAATCGGAAACTACCGAATAACTGGCTTTCCTGGCCAAATTCTCCCGTTTATTCTCCTCTAATTTAGCAGCAGCAAGAAAATGTTCTTTACCGGCAGTAATCTTTCTTTTGTCCAATTCTGCTAACATCTGACCATTCTCCAGAGCAGCTGCTACATATGGAATAATAGTGTTAAGCAGTGTCATTTTGTATTTGTTTAGACTTTTTTTAGTATAAACAGCCATGCCCCCTACAATATTATTGCCATTAACTGACCAAAGCGATATTAGAGTCATGATACAACCCTCTCTCTCTGCAGGGTTTTTATCTAATTTACCACTCCATATAGAGATATGAGAGGCTCCGACGAGCAGATCCAAATCTGTTTTTATAACGTTGGCAATACTATTTTCTAAAGAAATTTTATCCGACATAGGTGGTGTAGAGAGAGCCTTTTCACAAAGAATCATCATTCTCTTTAGTACGTCAATGTGTTGCCTTCCTCTTTTTCTTAATTGTTGTCCTGCCACGGTAAAAAATATTACTATGAACAGAATTATAACTATAACAGCCCAAAGTATAGCATTAAGCTCTCTATTTACTCTTTTCAGATTAGCCTCTCTTGCCTCTTGGGTGCGGTCTAATCTGATACTTTTTTGAAGTTCCAGATAGACATTTCTATTATAATCTGATAAAACTTTGTTACTTAAACCGGAATACGCAAGGCTCATAAGTTCGCGAATAGTGCTCATACATTCAGGAACAGTAGCAAAAGGTATCTCTTCAAGCCATACTCTTTCAACAATAAGACCATCGTCTCGGTAGTTCTCTAACAGTGGAATAGCCTCTATATGGGGATAATAGATTATTACATTATCATTCAATTCTGCAAGAGCCATAGAAAGTACATCAATAGCGTCGTTATATTTTTTAACGGCTATATAAACTTTGCTTAACTCACGGTAACACTCTATCAGTTCATATCTTCCACCATATTTTTCGGCCATTGCCAATGCTTGTAGTGCTAATTGCTCCGATAATTCGTTAACAGGTATATCAGAGAGGTTCTGACTATTCAGTACTATCTCAGCAATATGTTTAGGCAAAACAATTTCAGGGTTCTCTAATAGAGCTACTGAAAGATCCATTAATCCCATAGAATAAGTGTATTCATACCCTCTTTGATGACTAACGGTTACGCACCTATTTAGAAAATTTACTTCGTTAAAAAAACCAACACTTTCTACATTAACTATATATTTAATGCCTCTACTCATTAAATAACAATAGAATGCCAAATGTTCGTAGTAACCGTTATAAATAATATCTATATCAACCTGGTTAAGTTCATCGTAAGCTTTCTCTATCTGGTCCAGTTCTTGATAATATATGGCCGACACAATTCTAAGTTCGTTACGTGCAAACATAAGTCTCTCTATGTTGGCATGGGATACCCCCTCTATATTACTCTCAATATCACTAAGAGTAATAAGAGCTCTGTTTCTAAGCTCATAGAAAGCCATGTTGTCAGAAATATGCTGGCAGATATTCATCATACCCACAAGGGCTACAAGCCACTCTATCTTGTTATTAGTAATACTATATACTTGGTTGTAAAGATTATAAGAGTTCTCATAATCCATTTTTGCCGATGCAGCAAAAGCCATGGTGTTCAGAGCCATAGCTCTTTGCCTTCTGTTTTTTCCGGCCATAGTATAAACCTGCTCTGCATAGATACGAGTTGAATCTATATTAACATACCTAAAATTAAAAGCTACTATATTTAGGCTATCCAACTTATATTTAGATTCACCCACTCTGTCAATACCATTGCACGAATAGAATGATAATAGAGATAGTAAAAAAACAGTATAGAGATTTTTTTGTCCCATTAAGAGATAAATTAGCTTATTAAATCAGGATTATATGTCTCTTTTTTTATCACGCATTTTAAAAATTCCAAACAGACCTCTTCTCTCCTTTTTAGTATCGGGTATAATTTTAAGATTATCAATCAGAGGTATAAGATCGAGCACGCTGGCCGATTCCAGGCCGTAGTCTGATACAGCACTTACAACTATACTCTCCCGGTTGCCACTCTCAACTCTACTCTGAACAGCAAATATGTGGCATTGCTCTGTTACAGGCACCTTGAACTCAATAAATTGTTCTTGATTGTTTGATATGGACCAACCAATAAAATCAAGATTTGAAATTGTTCCATTTCTCAAAAAAGGTTTAGCTACTAAATTTATCGGAGCATCTCCTTTTCTTAACTCCGCTCTATCTGGTGATACATTCATATAGACAGGAAGTCCTGAAAACTCTTTACCATAAAAATTGTTTGCTGCAGTTATAACTCCTATCTGTTCTGCCGGATCCCAGCCATCGTTATCGGAGAGTAGATTAAACACATTATATATGGTATTTCCGCCGTACATATATTTGTAAGCGTTAAGTAACGGCATACCCTCCATCTCTATAGTCATGGAGCTATCATTACTGTTCAATATATAAGGTTTATTATTTAATGTTACTCCGCTTTGATAACAGCGTAAAGAGCCATGACTATTTTTAGCCCACTCTACCGACTCGCAATTGCCGCTGAAGTTACAGTCGACCAATACTATCTGTCCACCATTAAGTGCCAGATACTTTTTCTTTGCTTTTTGTAAAGTGAAATCACAGTTTAAAAACACCACACCGGTACCGGGAACATTAAACAAAGGTTCTTCTCCCAACAGATTGAATGAGCAGTTCATATATACCGAAAATCCATTCAGAGAAAATTCCGTACACTCAAAAAAACAGTTGTCATAAAGCATTCTCATTCCTTCGTTTACAGGACTTTCCGACATTATACCTTGAAAATGACAATTTCTAAAGAGACCTTTATCGCCATTAACCGACAGCAATTTTTTCTTAATATTATTCTCGTTCTGCTTCACAACAGTTCTAAAAGTTATATTACTTGCTTCAAACCCCACACCTTCTACTTTAAGCAATGGTTTATCTTCATTTTTTTTTATAGTTCGAGTAACCACTACCTGCTCAGGACTATCTGTAACACCCGTTAACTTTAACCAGTTGCAACAGATAGTAGTCTCCGGTGTATCGTCAAGAGAATAGATACCTGGAAGCAGATAAATTGTCATAGGCGATGTCTCTGAACCATCCCTAACAGAAGAGAGAGCCTCTTTAAGGGAATAAAAACAAAATTCGCCCAGAGTATCATTATCGACCATCTGCGAAAAGAGTAAAAAATTCAGGCTGTCAACTTTAATTTCGTCTCCATTAACCTTATATAACGCTGCGTATCCTGTTAAGGGTATTACATAAAATATTAAAGTGAGTATAAGCCAAAGAATCTTCTTACGCATAAGCTATGTCTGGTTGTACATTTCAACAAATTTACTAAAAAAAACAAAACAGTATAATGGCAATTGCTTTTTTGTTAAAAGCTCATCTTTAACCCACTTTTAATCCAGAGCCCCGGTTGTTCAATATAACTGTAACCGTAATAGAGTTTATTAAGTAAATTGTCTGCCTTGGTATATAGAGACTTAAATGCTTTTATTAAAATTTAAATAACTTATATATCAACTCTCTGTTGTATCTGTTTTATCGGATTCCAAATGGCTACTAAGATACTCCGGAACAATGTTTTTCATAGCTGTCACTATTTTTATATTGTCGTAAGTATTGCACTCTGCAAATAATTTCTCAAGATCTTGACAGACCTGGTCGTAATCATATTTTCTAACTCTGGCAATTTTAATCTTGGGGTGAAACGTTGGTAACATATTCTCGTCTTGGTCAAGTACCTCTTCGTACAGTTTTTCCCCTTTACGCAATCCTGTAAACTTAATCTCTACATTTTTAGCTCCGCTCAATTTTATCATTAAATTGGCCAGATTGGCTATATTTACCGGTTTCCCCATATCGAAAACAAAAATCTCTCCACCGTTTCCAAGTGTTCCTGCTTCAAGCACCAATTTACAGGCCTCCGGGATAAGCATAAAAAAACGATATATGTTAGGATGAGTAACCGTAACCGGCCCCCCTTTGAGTATCTGTTCTCTGAAACGGGGAATCACAGAGCCGTTAGATCCAAGCACATTCCCAAAACGAGTAGTTACAAACTGAGTAACACCCGGTACTTTTTCTCTACGGAGTGCTCTGTCAAGACTCTGCACATAAATCTCGCATATTCTTTTTGAGCAGCCCATAACATTGGTGGGGTTTACAGCCTTATCGGTAGATATCATAACAAATTTTTCCACACCATATTTCACCGCCAGATCGGCTATAACTTTTGTACCATAAACATTGTTGTGAATACTTTCGCTGGGATTGTCTTCCATCATAGGCACATGTTTGTATGCCGCTGCATGAAACAGATATTCGGGCTTGTATGTTTTAAAAATATTCTCCATACGTGCATCATTACAGATATTGGCTGTAATAGTATGAGCCTCAATATCAGGCCAACGTTCTTCCATCATAATCCTGATATCGTGCTGAGGAGTTTCGGCCTGATCAATAAGCAGCATAACCGAAGGATTAAATTCGGCTATTTGTCTTACAATCTCACTACCTATACTTCCAGCCGATCCGGTTATCATAATCTTACGCCCTGCAATACGTGTTCTTATACCTTTTAGATTTATATCTATCTTGTCGCGAGGAAGTAAATCCTCTACCTCCACCTCTTTTAGATGTTGATATTCTATTACACTATTATCGTCTTTCCACTCCACAGCTTCAGGAATCATATAGATCTTTATACCTGCATCTGTGAGACGTTCTATCATGCCTTTATTTTCGCGTAGAACCGTATTCTTCTTTGGCGATACCAACAGTGTTTCAGTTCTACTTTTTTTCATTTGTTGAATTAAAGCATCATCGTTAGCCCAAATCTTGACTCCCATCATTCTCATTCCAGCCAGAGATTTTTCGTCGGCAACGAATCCCATAAGAATATATTTTGATGGTTTTTGGTTACGTATACTCTTAGCAATAGCCACGCCTGCATCGCGCACACCATATATAAAGGCTCGTCTACCTTTAGAGCTTACATAAAATACATCATAAAGATATTTAACTCCAACCCGCGACATCCATATTGCAAAAGTTGCTACTAGCATAGTTATAACCAATTCATTAGCCGCAATAGGAACAAAGATAGAGTCAAAATCAAAAAAATGTTTGGTTATAAAAGTCATAGAAGCACCTAACAGCATAGCGAAAAAAATACGCATTAAGTCCAAGAAAGAGGAAAAGCGTAAAATGCCGGAATAGGTGTGAAATATCTTAAATGCAATCAGATAAAAAACAAGATAAATTGCCAATGTAGTTATCAAAGAGCAATAATTATTTGTTAAATCACTTACTCCATGAACCAATATATGAACCAAAAACGATACACTAAACACAACAACTGTATCGAATAAGAGAACTCCCCAATAAGGAAGTGCTTTTTTAGAGAAATACCAATTGGGTAATTTGGAGAAAATTTTTTTTATGCGATCAAGATTACTCATATATACAAATAATAAGACTCACCCCCTCAAGGGGGTAAATATATATATAAAACCCATCAATATATATTTATCATATTTCGATAATTCTAATACTTCTATTTCTTTTCTTAAAAGTATAAAATTTTTTATTTAAATATGAGTTGAGCGAAATTAAACAGACCGTACTTCCACACAACAAAATCGTGCTTACCTTCGGGATACTCAATAAGAGTACATGGTAGATTGTTCTCGTCGCAGAAGGCTTTTAAACGAGAGCTATTCATCATTAATCCATCTTGACTGCCGCAAACCATCCATAAAAGTTTGTTAGATTGCTTGGTCTTTTCTATATCAGGAATGAGTTGTGCGGGAGCTTTGGTGTTAGGAGCCGATGAAAAACCACCTACATAAGCAAATTTGTCTAAGTTTCCCAAACCAAAATTCAGAGATTGTCCGCCACCCATAGAGAGACCGGCAATAGCGCGGTTATTCTGATCTGTATAGACCGGATAGTTTGCCTCAATGTATGGAATAAGATCTATTAGTAAATCATTCTCAAAGTTAGCAAAAGCTTGCTGACCCTCGGCACTATAAACATTGCCCTCTGGAGAATCGTTTTTCATGGCACGCCCGTTTGGCATAACAATAATCATATCGGCAGCCTTTCCGTCGGCATAAAGATTGTCAAGAATAATGTTGGGTACACCCTGCATCCACTCTTTTTCGTCGCCGCCAATACCGTGTAACAGATATAGCACGGGATATTTTTTATTTGTATCGAATTTAGGTGGTAGATAGACTGTTATTTTACGATCAGTTCCTACCGTTGATGATGGGTATTCTTTGGACTCAATAATACCTTTATCGATACCTTGACGCTCTTGATCAAAGCCTGTAGGTGCTGCAACATATTCGTTGAATTTAACATCAATTTGTTGCTGACCACCAAACATTCTGCCGCCCATTGGCGGTTGCGCATTAGCTCCTATCGCTATCAGAATAACTAATGCTACTACTCTAATTCTTTTCATTATTAATAAGTTTTATAGTAAAAATATCAGTTGCAATTGTATTAGTAAATTAGGAACACTCTATTTACAACAATAAATCTCTTTTTCTATTTTTAATTACAATTCATGATTAACCTCTGCGAAGATAACTATATTTTTCACTCAATGTATAAACTCTTATGATTCTATTATTCTATTATGATTATCTTTGTCAAAAATAATAGAGAATGAAACAGATCATTCAGGATCTTAAGAGTGGTAATACTATATTGGAAGAGGTTCCAACTCCAATTGTAAAAAGAGGTTACGTACTAATTCAAACAACAAGAAGTCTGGTCTCTTTGGGGACAGAAAAAATGTTAGTGGAGTTTGGTAAAGCCAATCTTGTTAATAAAGCCAGACAACAACCCGATAAAGTACAACAGACTCTGGACAAACTTAAGAGCGATGGAATTATTCCCACTCTTGAGGCCGTTTTCAACAAACTGGGACAACCCTTACCTTTAGGTTATTGTAATGTTGGCAAGGTTATTGCTGTTGGAGAGGGAGTTATAGAGTTCCAAATAGGAGACAGAGTAGCTTCGAATGGTAACCATGCAGAATATGTATGTGTACCTAAAAATCTTGTTACAAAAATTCCCGACAATGTAACGGACAACGAAGCCACATTTACCGTAATAGGTTCTATTGGCTTGGAGGGGATCAGATTACTTAATCCACAACTTGGCGAAACAGTAGTGGTAATAGGATTAGGTCTTATTGGGATGATAACTGCCCAACTGTTAAAAGCTAATGGATGTCGTGTTGTAGGAGTAGATTATGACCAATCAAAACTTGATTTAGCATCTTCTCAAGGCATTATCACAGTCAACCCATCTAAAGGCACAAATCAAGTGGAGTTTGTAGAGGAACTTACTAATGGTATTGGTGCCGATGGCGTAATAATTACAGCCTCGTCGCAATCTAATCTAATTATACATAATGCTTGTCAGATGTCTAGAAAGCGTGGACGTATTGTATTAATAGGAGTAGTAGGTCTAAATTTACGTCGCGATGATTTTTATAAAAAAGAGCTAACATTTCAAGTATCATGTTCATACGGAGCGGGCAGATACGATGAGGAGTATGAAATAAAGGGACACGATTATCCGGTGGGATATGTGCGTTGGACCGAAAAACGCAACTTCGATGCCCTGTTACAGACTATTTCGTCGGGTCTAATAGACGTTAAGCCTCTTATAACAGAAGTGGTAGATTTGGATGATTATTTGAATATTTATGGTGATATGAGAGGGAAAAACTCTATAGCATCAATTATCAGATATTCACAAAACAACTCTAAAGAGAGAGTTGTTAAAATAGATGAGACTCATTCCACTGCAGGCAATGGCAAGATAGGTATAGTAGGTGCCGGAAATTACACATCCGGTATGGTTGTTCCTAACTTGAAAAAAAATAGAGCTGTTATTAAATATATAGCGAGTTCAGGCGGCCTATCGGCAAAAATTATGGCAAAACGTGCTAAAGCCGAATATGCCACTTCTGATTACAAAGAGATACTGAATGATCCCGAGGTGGGATTGGTTATTATAACCACCAGGCATAATCTTCATGCAAAAATGGTGATTGAGGCTATCTCTGCCGGGAAAAGTGTTTTTGTAGAGAAACCTCTTTGTCTTAATCATAAAGAGTTGGATTCTATAATAGAGAACTATAAATCAGCAGATAAAAATGTAACCTTAACTGTGGGTTTTAATCGCCGCTTCTCCCCTTTTGCCATTAAAATGAAAAATATTATTGGCGATGGAGCTATAAATGTTATTGCCAATATGAATGCGGGTTTTATTCCTCCTGAAGCATGGGTGCAGGATATTCAGATAGGAGGAGGAAGAATTATAGGTGAGGCCTGTCATTTTATAGATTTATGTTCTTTTCTTACAAACAGTAGAGTTATATCGGTCTGTATGAATGCCTTTGGAACAAATCCCGATGATAGAACAGACAACGCATCTATACTTCTTAAATATAAAAACGGCAGTAATGCGGTGATTAACTACTTTTCTAATGGATCCAAATCTTATTCAAAGGAGCGCTTAGAGGTATACTCTCAAGGCCGTACTCTTATACTTGATAATTGGCGCAAACTTTATGCATACGGAGTTAAGGGGTTCAGTAAAATGGGTGGCTCTATGGATAAAGGGCATAAAAATGAATTTAAATTACTAACAGAAATGGTTGTTAAGGGCGGCAAAGCACTTATTCCATTCGATGAAATTGTTAATACCACAAAAGCCTCGTTTGCTGCAATTGAATCGCTCAAACAGAATAGTTGGATAGATATAGAATAATATGAATCTATCTCTGTTAATACATACAGTCAGATATATTAAGCCGATACAACTATTTGGACAGATATTCAAAAGGATTAATAGGGTTACTATTAAAACAGATAAAGAAAAGAGTGGAATATCTTTTGTATTAAAGGTAAATCCTATTATTAAGCCCAACTCTCTTATAAATAACAGCTTCTGTTTTATTAATATTAAATCAAACTTTGAATCGTGGAATGATAATAGACATGGTGCGCTATGGAGATACAATCTAAATTACATGGATTGGCTGCAACAGGCCGATATTGATAGAGATATTTGTATTGAATGGATAGATAAATTTATTTCCGACTCAAAAACAAACCGAATAGGTTTTGAGCCCTATCCTACCGCGCTTAGAAGTGTTAACTGGATAAAATTTTTTATATTAAATCCTGAATGCCGTTCAAAGATAAGAGATGGTTTTCTATACTCTCAAATAGTACTTTTAAGTAAAAATATAGAGTATCACCTTTTAGGCAATCATATTATAGAGGATTTATATTCAATTTATATAGGCTCTCTATATTTCCAAGACTACTCTTTAAATAGAAAATCCAAGAGAATATTGAAAAAAGAGCTGGAAGAGCAGATTTTGCCCGATGGTGCTCATTTTGAGCAATCTGCCATGTATCACTCTATAATATTAGAGAGGCTTTTAGATTGTATAAATTTTTCATTATCAGCACCATTTAATGATCCGGATAATATATTTATCGATTTTTTAAGATCAAAAGCCAAGATTATGTTGGGTAATTTGGAGAATATTCTCTGGAAAGATGGTTCTATCCCCCTTATTAACGATGCTGCATATGGTATAGCATCATCGCCAGAAGAGATTCTGTTGTATGCTAAAAGATTAGGACTCTCATGGTATCCATTACCTCTAAAAGAGTGCGGATTAAGGCATATATCGTTTTATAATAAAGAGGTATTAATAGATGTGGCAGATATTTGTGCAACATATCAACCCGGTCATTCGCATGCTGACACTTTTACTTACGAAATGCGTATTGATGGTGTTCCATTCATAATAGATACAGGAACATCAACATACAATAAAAACGAGCTTAGAGATTATGAACGTAGTACTGCTGCACACAATACAGTGTCGGTTGAGGGAAGGAATTCATCAGATACATGGAGCGGATTTAGAATAGGTAAAAGAGCTAAAGTTAAAATCATAGCAGATAGTAATAACCATATAGAGGCCGTACATCAGGGTTTTGGAAAAAAATGCAAGCACTACAGAGCTTTTCGTGTAAAAGACTCAAAGTTTATCATTGAGGACACAATAGAGTGTAACAAGAAAAGCATCAGTTATATTCACTTTGCTCCTAATGTAAAAATAACCTCCTATTCAAAAGAACTAATTGAGACAAATAGGGCAAAAATATTTTTATCAGGGGCAATATCTATATCTATAATAAAAGGTTATTCCGCTACTGAATTTAACAGATTAAGAGAGATTCAGATAGCGTTGATAGAATTCAAATCTCACCTTACACATATTATTGAATAGAACGATAAATTTTATAAATACGTTTAGGAACGTCTACGTCGGGCATATAGCTTATACGATCCCTCTTGCCGAGTATCTCTATCACCTTTTCAAAAAGCTCATCAACATTGCCGGCACAGTATAGCATAGCCTCGTGAGGCCTTGAACAGACATCGCTTGCAATTACCGGAGTTCCAAACTGCAAAGCCTCTTTAACGGAGATACCCTCCATATCAGACATTGTAGCTCTGATAAACAGATCGGTCTTTTCCCAAACCTCAAAACCATTTACCTTTGAATTTATCACAATAAGAAAATTATCCTTCAAGTTAAGTTTTTCAATTAATTGTTTGCATTGAGAAAAATATTTTTGATCACCTATTTGAGCAAAAAGGAAAATTAGCCCCACGTCAATTTTTTGTTTGTTTACCAAACGATCCATCAGTTCTATCAGTTGGTCAAAACCATAAATATCGCCCCATACATTTTGCACCAAGATATTAGCATTGGTAGAGATGGTAAATTTATGAGAGCTTATAAAGTTTTCGATATCAGATGTCAAACCCTTTTTTTCGCTTTCTGAAGGTGGCATATAGGTAGGAAGAATTACTATTTTATCTCTATCCATAGAGTAGATTGAAAGAAGTTCCTCAGTATATGTAGGGTCGTTATATATGATATACTTTACTCTCTTTAAAAACAATGCCATTATTTTTTTCTGCCATCCTTTCAGTAGCAACATTTTTCTGTTATGCAGAGTAATGACAATGCTATGCTTCCACCCAAAAAGATAGAGAAGTGATAGAAAGTATACATTTCTAAGTTGAACATGAATAATTCTCTCAGATTTAAACGGAAGTTTCAAAAACTCCCATAAAGGGTGTTTTACATCTTTTACATAAGATAAATTTGTCTTGCTAGAGGCAAAATTCAGCATAGAGACAGTGTTGTCTATGCTATACATATACTCTATAAGACGTTTACAGTATATAGATATTCCGCCTATAGGCGGCGGATAGACACCCCATATTTCGATTTTTTTTTCACTCATTTCAGAAATAATCCTTGTTAATAACTAACGATTTAAAATCATCTTTCGATACTCTATCTTTTTTAATAGAATCTTCTTTAAGTTTTTTCCAGAGAGATAGAGTTTTTGAGATAGATTTTGTGTTGTAATAAAAATGCTTCAACACAAAAGGCATATTTACCAATCTCCAAAATTTGAATTTAAATCCGTTACTATTCAATCTTATATTAATAAATCTATTTAGATAGTGTAGATATAGTTTCCCAAAATAATCCATCTTAGAGGCAGCAGATCCAACCTTATGATAAATAACAGAGTTGAAAACACAAGCCATATCTATCTTTTTTCTCTTCATTCTAAGAGAAAATTCAAAATCCTCTTCGCCGAAAAAAAACCTTTCAGTAAAGAGTTTACCATCATTGCTAAGTACATCTGAATAGAAAAAAAGAGCACAACCTGTAATAAAAGAGATATTGAGGAATTTTTTTGTTTTAGGAATGCTATCTATTTTTTTATTGGCAAAATAGTAACAACGCATTCCAAAAATAATACTTCCGCCGCAATTCCATATTTTATCTTTTGAATTGTAGAGCCGTATCTGAGGAGTGAGTACCCTATAATTACTATTGTTGGTGGAAAAATCTATCAAATTCTTTAAAAAAGATGGAGTAACCTCTGTATCATTATTCAGTAGTAGAAAATTGTCGGGACAAAATTTTAATGCAAAAGAGATTGCCATATTATTCCCTTTTGCAAAACCATAATTGCTTTTTAACTCTTGCAGATAGATCTTTAGTGGCGATTTATCAATGTATTTCTTAATTCTATCTGTAGAGTCATCGTTGGAACCATTGTCTGTTACAACAATAAAAAAATTGCCTGTTACAGAAGAAAAAGAGTTCAGACAAGATATTGTATCATCTGCCCCATTCCAGTTTAGAATAATAATAGCGGTCATTTTTTATCCTTTTTCTTGAGTTCTATAATACAAATAATGAAAAGAATAATTTCTGCTATAGACATAGAGATAGCCGCTGCCGTAGCTCCAATAAATGGAACGAGTACAAATAGGAATAACACACTTGTAATTCCCGAAATTAGAACAGCCATAAGAAAACGCGACTGCCTATTCATATTTATCAATCCCACTATGCCGAGCAAATAATTCATCTCTCCAAAAATAATAACCGGCGATAACCATCTAAATAGAGAGATAGAGCCGGAATAGATGGTAATATCAGACATTATTCTGATTATAAGAGGAGCAAAATAGAAGCACACCCCAAAAGCAACTATTAAAATAGAGGCAAAGGGGATGGCGATTTTTCTTAATAGAGCAATATTATCCTGATAAGATTTATCCTTGAATTTTAAGCTTAAATGCGGAAATAAAACCTGTACTACAGGATTTATTAATGATTGAATACCACGTACAGATTGTTCTGCTATAGAATAGACACCCAGTACATTGTCGGGAACAAAATGTTTAAGAATAATAACATTAGCTCTTCTGTAGAGATTTATTCCCATAGTAGAACCAAATACTGTGGCGCCCTCTTTTAGTTGAAATTTTATATCCGATAAGCTAACCCTTGCAAATCTAAGATTAAACTCTCTATAAACTAATAGTACACTTAATGCACCCGCCATTATATAACCGCATGAATTCAATAACAAAAGGCGGGTATAATCCTCTTGGCCCTTTACAAACACAAAAACAAGCAGAGTAAAAATGATTTTTGATAAAGAGTTTACTATGGTCATGTACTTCATCTTTTCCATACCCTGAAATAGCCAAGTGGGAGTAACAATATCGCCTATCAGCATACCTATACCCAATATAAACATAAACATTAAAGATGAAGAATCTAACAGCCATTTAGAAAAGATAAAGACTGTTATAACACTTATTGTAGCAAGAATTGCCTTACTTACTATTACCGCATTGAATATTATGTTTACATGATTTCTGTTATACCTGTTTTCTGAAATCAGTTTGGTTGCAGAAAAATTAAAACCATAATTGCTGATCAATATAAGAATTTGAATAAGAGTATAGATATAGTAATATGAACCATATTGAGCATCTGTAATGGTTTTTGACAGATATTTTAAAATAATAAGTGGCAGCAATGCATTCAGCCCGTTTAGGACCGATAGAGAGAAAAAGTTTTCAACAAGAACTTTATACCTTTTTAAAATAGATCTCATTATCTATATTATTATTTTCTCTTTTTTAGGAGAGAGTAATTTGACAAGTAGATATAGTAAAATTGTTATAACAGGAAATTCATACGCCGTGAGGTTTGCAAAATATGAATCGAACCACCCCATAAACAGTAAAGAACACTCAAAGAAAAAGATAGTATAAGTGAATACATTAGGCCAGATAATTGTACAATACTTTAAAAAATAGATTGTACTGCTAATGACAAGTATAAAGAGAATCCATTCAGTTTTTGTAAGGAAAATAAATGATGTTCCAAAAAATGTTCTCACATTGGTTAGGTTGACTCCGGTATTCAGATAAAACTTGTTCAATCCCATAAGCATATCGGTTTCTCCCATTATTTTGTTTACAATATTTATTGGAGCAGAAATAACAGTCTCCACATTGGCACTCTCCAAAAAGCCCATCTGCATATCCATGCTTAATCCCAATGTGCCACTCGATAGATAGTGGAAAAAATTTCTCAAAACGAACAGCAGTGTATCTTTCATATCTGCACCACCCACAACAACTAAAGCTACAACATACGATGCCGTGAAAATAAGTATTACACCTAATAAGAGATAGAATAGAGTTGATATTTTAAATTTGCTTTTGCCACTATACAGACGCATAAAAAGAGCGGCAATAGTGGGAATGATAATCCAACTTAGAATTTGGTAGAGAAAAAATATAACCAACATAATGATTATCAATCCTATTAAAAACCAGTCCCTTTTTTTTACATAAAAAACTGAAATAACAAAAATCGGTAAAAGTAATTGTCTTATATGCCCCCAAAATCCTTGTCCGGCAAAATCGGTACCAAATGCATCAGAACCAACCATATAGTCTGATGCAGAAGAGATCCCTTTTAAATGCCATATAAAAAGAATGCAGAGCAGCGTTGCCAAAAACAGTATCACTTTGGGCATACTATCCGATTCCATCTTTTTATTCAATACCACACCATGCTTGGTAAGATATCCACCAATTAAATAACTGGGTATGCTGAACACTATAAGTCCAACACTCCAGATTAAAATACTGGGGAAATAAAAGTTGATAAATCCCAATTTCCCTAACGGCAATAATAGAGTTAGAATGAGAATCAAAAAATATGGTACAGTTAAAAAAAAGAGAGGAGTATATACGGATTTCCATGTTTTAAACTCTAAATATAGGAGTACCCCTATCTCTAAGATAAAAGAGAGTAATATTAATGTATTAAAGAGTATTGTCATGATACGTGGATATCCTGATAATTTCAAATAGAGAGATCTGTCCAATTATTATCAGGAGCAATTCTATCCTCTATTATCAGCCATATACAAGTTCCAAAAAACGTAATAAAGAGAAACAATAAACCTATCATCATCTTTTTGGGAAATGAAGCCTTGTAGGGAACTACAGGTGGTTGCATAACCACAACTACGGGAGTTTTTTCTTGTAATTTAGCCTTAGAGACCTCTAACTGTTGTGCTATTTGATTATAAACGTTAAACGCCAGCTCCATCTCGTTAGATAATCTGTCTTGTTCTATCTGATATCTCATTTTTATCACCCCCTGATGCTGATCGCTATATTCGGCATAAGCCCGTTGCGCATAGTGATAATTCTCTCTAGCCTGTTTGAATATCTCTTCGGTCTGTTCCAAATCTTTTCTCACTTTTGCGGTTCTGTAACCGCCAACATAATTTTGCAGATTATCAGATACAGCCTGTGCTACGTCGGCCGCAATTTTAGGATCCTGCATTGTTATTGTAAGAGTAATAACATTAGTTCCTTTATCTACATCCACATAAATTTTCTTGTCGAGCGATTTCATAATAAGTTGCTGTTTTCTTGTCAGATTCCGCCTATCCATATCTTGTGTAAAAGATAATGAATCGGCCGAATCGGAACCCAGCCGTTGAATAAGTTTAGAGGGCGCTCCCAATACAATACTCCACCATGGTTCTCTCTGATACTCATTGATGTAAGAGTATAGTTCCGTTTTTAAATATTCTTTTTTATAATAACCCTCTACCTCCATTATCAAGAGGTCGCATAAAAAAGGCGACGAGGAGATTATCTGAGGGTATAACTCCGGATACAATGCCTCTTCGCCACCGGAACTCAAATCGAATCCGGCCATAGAGACTAACGATCCCAAAGCACCGCCAACGCTCGATATATTCGAAGAAAATTCAGGAGCCAGTACTACTTTTGATGAATACTCTTTAGGAATACTAAACGCAATAATAATTGACAAAACTCCACCTATAAAACAGTTCTGTATAATTCTCTTTTTTTTACGCCAAAACAGATTAAAGATACCGATGATATCTGTCTCTCTATTTTTTTCCATAATGTTTTGTTTGTTTTTTGAGTACTGTTGTTATAACCTCGGCATATAAACCCAATGCCAAGAGATCTATCGTTATAGTAACGTGATAAAGTTACTCTTATTATTTTATTATATGGCAAAATTGGTGTAATAGTCATTACAAAGGTTCTGTTCGCAACTTTATATAACTAAGTTGTGCTTAAATTACCAATCAACTTATCTTACCTACTCCCCGGCAATAAGTATTGATGAAAAATTTAGATTTGAAAAGTAAAAACCATCTATCTTTACAGAGTAAAAATTACTTACCCTTTATAGATATAATTGCCGACAATGAAGATAGAAGAAGAGAAAAAAATAGTTGCCGTTATGATTAGGCTCTACTGTCGTAAAAAACATAAAACCGCCTCTCCTATAAAAATCTCCAACTCTCTTTGTTCTGAGTGTAAAGAGCTGTTGTGCTATGCCGAAGAGCGTTTAGACCGTTGTCAATTTGGAGATCAAAAACCCTCATGCCGTTACTGTACAGTTCATTGCTACAAGATGGTAATGCGCAAAAATATGCTAAATGTTATGCGTTTTTCCGGTCCCAGAATGATTTTTTACTCACCTTTAATGACTATCCGTTATTTATGTCAAAAATAGATATGACTCATCCTAAGGCCATTTGTCCAAAATAAAATGTATTTTTGTTTGTTGTAGTCTTGTTTTATGGTAACTATAAAGCTACAATTATTATTGGGAGTATAGACCTAAAGCAGCCTGTTACTTTACAGAAATTTTTTATCGAATAATAGTGATAATTTATATTTATGAAAAAAGTAATTACTTACGGTACATTCGATGTGTTGCATCATGGACATATTAACATTTTACGCAAAGCCAAAGAGCTGGGAGATTATCTCATTGTAGGAGTAACGTCTGATAGTTTTGATAAAGAGCGCGGTAAGCTAAATGTTCGTAATAATGTACTTGAACGCGTAGAGGCTGTAAAATTAACAGGTTATGCCGATAAAATAATTATTGAAGATTATGTTGGACAAAAGATTGACGACATTCAAAAATATGATATAGATATTTTTTGTTTAGGTTCTGATTGGGAGGGTAAAATGGACTATCTGAAAGAGTATTGTAAGGTGGTTTATTTGCCTCGTACAGATGGAGTCTCTTCAACTCAGATACGTTCAAAATCCACCATTAATATAAAAATAGGCATTATAGGCAGTGGCCGTATTGCCCGTAGGTTTGTACCTGAATCCACCTTTGTAAGTGGAGTAGATGTCTGTTCGGTCTATAATCCTAATGGGAATGAGGCAGAAACATTTGCAGCTCTACATAACTTGCCTTCTTTTCATAAAAACATCAAAGATTTTTTTAACGAGGTAGATGCCGTATATATAGCCTCTCCACATATTACTCATTACGAATATATTAAACAGTCACTGCTGGCGAATAAACATGTACTTTGTGAGATCCCGTTTGTATTGAGTAAAAAAGAGGCACAGGAGCTATATTCCATAGCAGAAAGTAGGAATTTAACCCTTTTAGAGGCGTCAAAAACAGCACATTGCCCTGCATGGAATCATCTACAAGTAATGGCCAAGAGCGGTGTTATTGGAGATATAATTGATATAAAAGCATCTCTTTCCAAGTTGATGCAAGATACTAAATCAAGAGAGTTCGATTCCGCACAATTAGGTGGCTCGGTTACAGAGTTGGCTCCTCTTCCTTTAATGGCAATAATAAAATTATTAGGCACAGATTACAAAGAACTAAATTTTTATTCTAAATTTAAAGATGGAGTTGATGTATATACCAAAGGTTATCTTATTTTCGACAATGCAGTGGCTAGTTTCACTTTGGGGTTAGGTATGAAGACAGAGGGTAATCTTGTGGTTTCAGGTACAAAGGGCTATATATTAGCCCCATCTCCATGGTGGTTGACAAACTATTTTGAGGTCTGTTTTGAAGATCAAAATAAAAATAAAAAATACTTTTATTCCTTTGATGGAGATGGATTACGATATGAGATTCAGGAGTTTGCATCAATGATAATAAATAGCCGTATTAGCTCCTATCGTTTACGTAATTCTGAATCTATAGAGATAGCCGGAATTATTGAGAAATTCTTGAAAAAGAGGAGTGTTAAAGAGCTAAAATAGTATAATCTATGGCCAATTTAAATAGTTTATCTAAAGGAGATGCAGTTGTTGTGGGAGGAAGCAACGGAGTTGGACTGGCAACTACAATGCATTTGGCAAAATATTGCAAGGTATACATTGTAGATAGAGTTACTCCGGATATAGATATTCCAAGCAATGTAGAGTTTGTGAAATTTGATCTGATGTGGAATGATTTTTCTATTTTTGATACCTTTTTGTCAATAGATAAATTGGTAATTACAGCCGGTTTTGGCCGTTTATCACTATTTGAGAACTTTACGGAAGAGGAGATAGAGCGAACCATGAGAGTTAATGCTACATCAGTAATGCAAATAATTAAGCGTTATTATCCACTTATGTTATCTAAAAAAGATTTCTACACCTCTGTTATGGTGAGCATTGCCGGATTTATCTCATCCCCCCTATTTGCCGTTTATGGAGCAAGCAAAGCAGCATTAAAAATCTTTATTGAGAGCATAAATGTTGAGCTGTTAAAACATGGCACAAAAAATCAGATCCTTAATGTATCGCCGGGAGCGTTGCGAGGCACTAACTTTAATGGAACCGGCAATGATTTGTCACTATTAGAACCATTTATAACAGAAATGGTTAATAGAATGATGAAAAAAGAAGATCTATATATACCACAATATGATGAGATATTTAAGCAGGTATTAGAACGGTATAATGAAGATTTTAGAGCAGAGGGTGCTCGTAGCTATGACTATAAAATGAAAAATAGACTATAATAAGTTTGATGCCATTGCTTTTATCTTCTCTTCAAGATTAAGAAAATAGTTGTATATTATATCTGGAGCATCTTGAAGAAAATTGTTTTGATTAATAAAATCCAAGTAGACACTTCTGTTTGAATTGATATCACTGATTAATTTTAGTGCCTCCACATTAGGTTCAAAGGGATTTATAAATAAAATAGAGTCATGATTTAAAATATCAGGTTCTGGTTTATTATCAGAGCCCCAATACAAAGGTATACATCCGGCTTTTATTGCTTCAAATACCTTCTCTGTACAATAGCCAGGATGATTGCTATTTTCAGGACACAAATTAAACT
>DASRNO010000015.1:0-32946 GCA_035647375.1 Bacteroidaceae bacterium | reverse complement strand
GCACAACATCGGCTATAGCAAATGCGGGCTAAGGTACTAGAATGAAAGTAATTACACAAAATAAACTAATCGCTAAACGGAAAGGCAAGTGCCTTGAAATCCCGCACTTGCCATAGCCGTAGCCGTTAAAAATATCTTCGAATTGATAAAACCCTTTGGTTTTGTCTTTTAAATGCTCCGCTACAAAGATAGCACCGTTTCCAAACGCCTCTTGAGAAATAGATTCATGTATTATGCGTACAGTCTGATATGGGAAACCAAAAATCACCTCATGTTTGCCAACAATTCCTCCAACTCTTACAGATCTAATTCCACAGTTGTCTACGTTTAGTTTATTTGCAATCTTAAGAGCTGTTCCCGAAGCGCCTTTTTTTAATTTAAAGTGCTCCTCTACAATTGCAACATCGGCAGTAGGAGCTATGGTTTTTAAAAATTCCCCGGCAAATATTAGGAAATTTACACCTAAAGTGATGTTAGGAGACCAAAAAATCGCCGTTTTTTTAGAGAGTGATTTTAAAAAAGAGAGAGTTAATCTATTGTAATGAGAAATGGCTGATATTATTTTGATCTTTCTTTCGGCAGCCGCCTCGCCATACATACGAATACCATCTTTAGATGAAAAATCAATTATATAATCAACCGGACGGCTATTGAGAAGATCCTTAATACTGGTGTTTGCTATAGAATAAATATTTGCATCGTGTTCATATTCACATCCAAGATAATCTGAAACAGAGCAGTTTTCGAGATGGACCGTACGTCTCAACACCCATTCAAGGGTGAAATCTTTACTTTGAAAAATTACATTCGCTACAGCTTTACCGGTTCTTCCAAAACCTACTAATCCAATTCTCATTAAATGTCAATATTATTATTGTGTCTCTCCACAAAAGACTCTGCAAATTACAAAAAAATGGGCAAAACAAAAATATTTTTTTCCTATTTACTCATTTTCCTGATATAATTTAAAATAGTTATACTTTTGTGTTTTGTATACGATTAAAAAATAGAGCTAATAATTTAGATTATGGAAATAAAAAAACAGCACTTTGAGACACTACAGATTCATGCAGGGCAGGAAGAAGCCGATCCGGCTACAGATGCAAGAGCTGTACCTATTTATCAAACAACATCGTATCTGTTTCATAACTCGGCCAATGCTGCTGCACGTTTTGATCTTAAGGATTCCGGAAATATTTATGGTAGGTTGTCTAACCCCACACAAGATATATTTGAACGGCGTATGGCGGCTTTAGAAGGAGGAGTGGCAGCTCTGGCCGTAGCTTCGGGAGCGGCTGCAATTACCTATTCACTGCTTAACATTACTAGAGCCGGAGATCATATTGTATCGGCAAGGACAATATATGGCGGTAGTTATAATCTACTCTATAATACATTGCCGGAGTATGGTATAACCACCACATTTGTTGATCCATCCAATTCTGAAAATTTTGAACAAGCAGTTAGAGAGAACACAAAGGCTTTTTTTATTGAATCGCTGGGCAATCCCAACTCTAACGTACCAGATATTGAAGCTATCGCTAAGGTGGCACATAAACATAACATTCCCCTTATCGTTGATAACACCTTTGGCACTCCTTTTTTGATTCGTCCCATTGAGTACGGTGCAGATATTGTGGTTCATTCCGCTACAAAATTTTTGGGTGGTCATGGCACATCGTTAGGAGGCGTGATAGTGGATTCAGGAAAGTTTGACTGGGTATCGGGGGGCAAGTTTTCGCAATTATCAGAACCCGATCCAAATTATCATGGCATAAGGTTTGTCGATTTATCCGGTTCTGCAGCTTTTGTTACTCGTGCACGTGCTGTTATTTTACGCGACACCGGAGCGGCTATCAGTCCGTTTAATGCTTTTTTACTGTTACAAGGGTTGGAAACGCTATCTCTTCGTGTGGAACGTCATGTTGAGAATGCATTAAAGGTGGTAGATTTTCTCTCTGCTCATCCCAAAGTTATGCAGGTGAATCACCCCTCATTATCCTATCGTAGCGATAACATGCTTTATAAACATTATTTTCCAAATGGGGCAGGTTCCATATTCACTTTTCAAGTTTTTGGAGGCAAGGAAGAGGCTCATCGCTTAATAGATAATTTGCAAATTTTCTCATTACTTGCCAATGTGGCCGATGTAAAATCGTTGGTTATTCATCCGGCAAGTACAACTCATGCTCAATTGAATATTGATCAGTTGGCACTGCAACAAATAACTCCCGGCACCATTAGATTATCCATAGGAATAGAGCATATAGAGGATATCATATCTGATTTATCGCAGGCATTAGAAAAGATATGAAAGTGATTTGTTAATTCGTTGTTTATAAAAGTTACAATAACGGTGCAAGCAACCTTATAAGCGATTAGAGTAAATTTTTCGTCAATTAACACAGTTAAAATTTCACTTTCGGAACACCTTTTATAATGTTCTAAATAGTTAAATATCCATAGTGAAACTTAAAACACAATCTTTACATCTTCCTTGTAATGTTGCAACGTGCCGTTTAGGCTCGCTGTCCAGCCATCAATAAAGACTTTACCGTTTTTGATAGCATTGGCATAATCCTCTTTTTTGATTTTCTCGCTATTGGTGATGTAATAATGTTTGCCGATTTTGTAAATACAATCTTTTACAACTTCTTCCGGTACCTGGGTAGGTTCATCTAAACCAACCGTAAAAATCATATTATATATACGACTGAGAACATCATCGTTCAATTCCGGGAAAATGATTTGTCCATCTTCCACCTCTAATTTAGGGGCATTCACACTATCAAAAACCTTGAAGCCAATATCCGGAAGTTCTTTTTTATCCTCTTCAAACATTCCAGCTTCGCTATTTTCTTTTTCTATCTCTTCTACAATTTTATCACCTGCTCTTTTTAATCTCTCTATCGTGATGCTTGAAATAACAGGGGGTAAATCGTTGTCTTTACAGAACTGATAAGCAGGCTTGTTTTCATCTATTGGCTCATCTAATTGGCAAAGTATATATCTTCTGTTACCTCCATCTCTGTTTAGTTCCATAACTGCATGCCCAGTAGTACCTGAGCCTGCGAAAAAGTCTAGAACGATATCTTCTTTTTCATTTTTTAATATTCTATCAATTAAAAAGCATATCAGTTCATATGGCTTTGTATAGGAAAACAAATTTGTTAAGCCAAAACTATCAAGGAGCTTGCTTGCTTGTGTGCTTGAGTAATTATCAATTATACCAAAAGGTCTCTGAGTTCTATCAATTAGATTCCCTTCATTGTCACAATTTAGATACTGCTTGGTATATGCTGTCCAGATTCCTTTACTGTCTTTTTTTATTACAACAAAATCATTTTTAATACCCCAAGCTAGTTTTGTTTCAGACCAGCGCCAGCATGCCTTCTTGCCTGAGTTATTATCCCGCGGATAAATAATAGTATTATCTGGTGTTGTGATAGGGTAATCTAAGCTTTTCGAGTACTGAATAGACCCCATGCCTAGCTTTTGAAGGTAGTAGGGACCTCTAATTTCTACATGCTTGTCTTCATCTTTATATCTATTTCTATTACTAATTTCTGTCCCAGATATTGTGATACTATCTTTTCGCTTAGAGTAGCATAAAATGTATTCGTGTTTTATCCTAAAATGGCTACTATCAGAGCTTCCTCCACCTTCCTTATTAGCCCAAGCTAAATTAGCGACAAGGTTTTCTTCCCCAAAAATATCATCACAAAGCAGTTTTAAGTTTGCCTGTTCGTTGTCATCAATACTGATAAAAATAACGCCATCTTTGCTTAATAAATCTCTTGCTAATAGCAAACGAGGGTACATAAAGGAAAGCCAACCATTATGACTTTTTTTAGTCTTAAAACTAAAATCCATGCGAGCAAAGTCATCTTCACTCAAATTTACTAATCCTAAAACTTCCGCTTCTTCCTTGTTGAATCTATCAGGGTAGATAAACTCATCATTGGTGGTATTGTAAGGTGGGTCAATATAGATACATTTTATCTTACCGGTATAGTGATTTTTTAGGATTTTCAGACTATCCAGGTTATCCCCCTTTAACACCAAATTTTGAGTAGTATCTATATTTTTGCTCATTTGAGTATTTAGCCGAAGCTCCATTTCGGTTTTCTGTGCATATTTACCACGTGCAAAATTTCTACCTACAAAATTAAGTCCATATCCATTTACTTTTTCATCAATAGGCAACCCGGCTATGGCTTTAAGTTCATTCAGGTCAATTTCATTGTCCTTGATAACGCTTGGGTAGTTTTCTTTCAGAAAAGCTAACAGCTTATTCTCTATTTCATCATTGTTAAACACCTCGAAACCCTCTTGTATAAATCTATCTTTACTTTCCATCGTCAATTATAAATTGTTTATCAACGCTGCCAATTGTGTTCTATTGATACGTTCTTTAAATGAAACTTTTATTTTCTCGTTTTTGTAATTCTCATTCAGAGCTTCAAAGTACTTTTTAGCAAACTCTATTTTTCCCTTTTCACTTGTAGGGATTTTTGTAGAAGAATCATATCCTTTGGCTTCCACTACAAGAATTACTTTATTTCCATCACTGCTTTTTATTGCATAGCAAAAATCCGGGTTATAGTCACCCAATGGAGTTTTAATTTTAAGTCGGGGTAGTTTCCCAAAAACCTCAATACTATCAATATCCGGGTCTTGCTCTACAATTCCAAGTTCAAAGTCACTGTCATACTCAATAACCTCTTCAAATACCCACTTGGGTCTTAGTGAGAAATCGCCCTCGATATCTTTCTGGAATTTACCTGTGCTTCCAATGTCCAGGTATGTTTTACCGTTTTCAGACTTGAATACATTGGGCATCACTTTACCGCTCATTCCATCGTAATGGATATTGGCTTTGAGCATAGCTACTAAATTTCTATTTATAATTTCGGCTATCTCTCTTTGTGCCTGCTCCGGGTTATTGCAAAGCATCTTGTTCTTAAAATGATCACTTAGTGAATTAAAGACCTTGACCACAAATGAGAGTGGTGTTTTAGTCTTGTTTGAGAGCGACTGCACCAATCCCAAATAGTCAACCTTGCTTTTATGCGATACGGTGTCAATTAGCTTTTCTGTGATTGCACCCTGTTCACCAATCTTTTCTACATTTAATTCTGCCCTAATTGTTTGTAACAGGATTTCATCAATGTTTACTTCTTCTTCTACTTGCGTTTTAATGTTCTGAATCAGCTGTTTTTCCTGCTCTACGGTCAGGGTATCCAATACATAAAAAGCATTTTTACTGATGGTATTCCAGAGCTTTTGAAACTCTTTTAGGTGTGCCGATTTAATAAATACTTTCTTTTTATCCTTTTTCTTTTCAGCCCTCTGTACATAAGTGTTAGCATCAAAGGCAAACAAGCTTTCTATTACTTTTTTCTGCTCTTCGGGCAGATTCTGTTCTTTAAGGATTTTGGCAAAATCGGGTGATTTGTCAAACACATCAATTCCATCAACCGTAGCCTTAAAAATAATCATCTCCTTATTTTCTAACATTCTGTAAATATTGCGAACAGTACGGTCATCGAAGCCACCCTTTTCTTTTAAAAGTTTTTTGAGTTCCTGTTCAGTAAATATTTCGGCAATAAGGAATGAGTTGCTTAATATTTCATTCTGAATAGCTTCAACAAAACCCTGTTCTTTCCCGGAGACAACTACATCCAGATTATTTATCCTCCAAAACTCCTCCTGGTTGTCATCCAGGTGGTTTAGTGTATTACGTTGCAAATCCTGATTTACACAAATTCGCAAACCACGACCAATTTGTTGCAGTTTTGAAATTTCGCTTCCTTGATTTGAAAGTTTGCAAATGGTGAAAACATTGGGATTATCCCATCCTTCCTGTAATGCCCATATTGAGAAAATAAAGCGAGTAGGACTTTTAAACGAAAGTAGTTTCTTTTTATCTTTTAGAATTTCATCTACTCCGGCTTTTATTTTTTCATCCGCATTCCCTTTGTCGCCTGAAAAATAGCCTTTGTGTACCTGCAAGTGATTGTTGCTATCAAAATCGTTTTTCAGGTATTTATAATAGTCGCTTGTTTTGTCAAGAAGTTTTACAACTTCTTTTTGTTGTATGATGTACTCTTCTTCAAAAATTGTTCTGATTTTTGGGTTATCACCTCTGAAAAGGCTTGTGTCGCTTTTCATAAAGAAAAGAGTAAGTGTTTTTATACCTTGCTCGTGCAGTATTTTTTCTTTCTCAAAGTGAATCTTTATGGTCTCCCTGATCATTGCCCGAAGAGATTCATCAGAGATAGAATATTCGACTCTTTCAATCGTATCGTCATCTAAAACTAATGTTTCTTTGAGTATCTTTTTAATACTTTTCCCGTTGAAAACAGTACCAACGCTTAATTTTTTTTCAGTTACAATACCATTGCTCAAAGTGTTTACGATAGCAATGTTTTTTGAACCTTCTTTTTCAATACCGATAAGAGTATCTGTATTTTCTACAACATCCTGTGTATAAACCACAATTTTTTTCACCAAGCTTTGTCTGAATGAAGAAATACTGTCTAATACATAAGCTACATTGGACAAAGGCAGGCTGTTTTTCTTCTTTGGAAATGTAGCCCCAAAGCGCAAATAATAATTCTCAAACCCTTTGAAATATTTCTTAAATGCATCGCCTTCAAATCGGTGAGGTTCATCCATAATTACAATTGGATTCAGCCGTTTCAATGCATCCAAGTAGCTTTTTATTGGCTTCTCTGATGTTGTAAAGAGGTCGGGTGAATTGAGTTCACTCTCTAATGGTCGGTTCAGAATATTGTCTTTGTGGCTAAATGAGCTGGGTGTCATTATTAAAACAGACAAATGCGATGTGCCGATAAATTGTCTTACTGCTGAAATATTTCCACCCTCATAGGTAAAAGCTTCAATTTCTTTCTCCCTTTCGTTTGCGTAATAGCTCTTGAAATAATCTTTGGTGTCATCTAAGTTGCTTTTAGTGCCCTCACGAATAGGAATAGAGGGTATAAGAATAACAAACTTTTTATATCCAAAATTCTTGTTGAGTTCAAAGATTGTTTTGATAAACGTGAATGTTTTACCTGTTCCCGTTTCCATCATAACATCAATGTTCCTTGTATCTTTAACCGGAAAATTATAGTTATTCTTATCGTGATGCTTCGCAAGCACTTCGTTAAAATTTACGTTTTGACGAAGACTTTCAAAAATTGTAATAATGTTATTTACACAATCCTCTTGAAAGTCTTGTATTTCGTATTGAAATTGCTTTGTTTGAGTTTCTGACATTGCGTTTTATTCCGATTTTATAGAGTTCAAAGTTAATACTTTGTGAGGGATTTTGTTTGAAAAACGGCTCTGAAAATTTCTTAGATACGTATGAGAGCGATTAATAAAGTTATTAAGTTTTGGGAATATAAACTTTTTTGAAGAGTGTTAGGGCACCATTTCTCTGAACGGCAATTTTTTCTTTTTCATAGTGTTTAATGTCTCCTGACCGACAGTCGGTGCTATTTTACAGCATAACTTTGCCGCAAAGCATAATCTAATAAAATAGGATAATATTAATTTCTGCACACAAAACAGAAAAACATTCTGTTATCTATGCAAAAATTAATATTTTTGCAAAAGAATATTGTTTGCATACATGGAAGAACTAAAGGAATTAGGGGCAGTACCCGTTGATATTTCCGTTCTTCGATCTTTATTTGCGTCATATAACTATCCGAACGACAAGATACAGGCTTTGGAAGATAACGGGAAACTAATAAGATTGAAGAAGGGGCAATATGTGGTTTCGCCGGAGGTGTCCGGGGAATTGCTGTCTGTAGAGTTGATTGCCAATCATCTCTATGGCCCCTCGTATGTGTCGATGGAGAGTGCGCTCAGGTATTACGGATTAATTCCGGAGAAGGTGGTCGCAGTCCGTTCTGCTACGACCAATCGCTCCAAGAAATTCGAAAACGAAATAGGCGTTTTTCAATATATGTCTGTAAACGAGGATTATTATTCCATCGGTATATCTCAAAAGAGGGTTAATAATAAATATACATTCCTTATCGCCTCACCTGAGAAAGCTCTTTGCGATACGATTATATCGACTCCGTACCTGTATTTTCAATCGAGCAAGGCGGTTATGGTCTATTTTGAAGATGACCTGCGTTTCGATATGTCGGCTTTGAAAGATTTTGATAAGGTGATTATAGAACAATGTGCGGCGACCGGCAAAAAGAGGAAGTCGCTCGAATTCTTACTAAAAATACTTGAACGATGACTATATTCGACCAAATGCTCGCTCGCTACGAGATTAAGACCGTAGAGCAAAAGAGAAACGCTACATACGAGGTGATGCAGGAGATCGCTCTAGCTGGGCTGTATCGAGGCGGTTTTTTCGATAAGGCGGCGTTCTATGGCGGCACTTGCCTGCGGATATTTCACGGGCTGCCTCGATTTTCGGAGGATATGGATTTTTCGTTACTGGATAAGAATGTTGCGTTCGATCTGGAAAATTACTTCCCGGCGGTTATCGAGGAGTTTAAGGCCGCAGGGCGCGATGTGCTGATTACTCGCAAAGAGAAAAAAGTACAGACCCGCGTCGAATCGGCGTTCCTGAAAGATAATACCGAGCTATACGACCTGAGTTTTAAGACGGAGAAGGATGTTAAGATAAAAATCGAGGTAGATACCGAACCGCCGCTCGGTTTTTCGACCGAGCAGAAACTTTCGTTGATGCCCTTCTCGTTTATGACGCAGTGCTTTACTCTGCCTGATCTTTATGCGGGCAAGATGCACGCCTTGATATTCCGGAGCTATAAAAATCGAGTCAAGGGGCGCGATTGGTACGACTTCGAATGGTATGTGCGCCATGACGTGCCGCTCGATCTCTCCTATTTTCTGATGCGGACAAAGGAGTTTAACGACATGGATATTAGTAAGGAGCAGTTTGTGGTTATGCTAAAGGACAAACTCGGTTCTACCGATATTGCGATGGTAAAGCGCGATGTTATGCCTTTCGTGCAGAACTCGAAGGAGTTGGAGATATGGTCTAACGACTATTTTCTGCAACTTGCCGACAGGATAAAATATCAATAGCATAGTCCTGCTGGTGCAGGCTATCACGTTGGTTATGACCAATAATTTCACCTCCAGATTAATTAATGCGTCTCCCGGTGTAGTTGCAATGATTATTGGAGGGTACTTAATCTTAAAAAATAAAATAAAAATCGCCTCTTAGATATCTGAGAGGCGATTGCTGTGCCCAGAGCCGGGATCGAACCGGCACAGGGGTGAACCTACTGGTGTTTGAGACCAGCGCGTCTACCAATTCCGCCATCTGGGCATTTAGAATTTTAACCTTTACTAAAAACGCTGCAAAGTTATACCATTTTAATGATTTGACAAAGCACAATATATTTTTTTTTATTATTAAATTTTCTGTACAATAATCAAACTTGATTTGTAGTTTATAGAATGAGAGCGCTATATTTGAAATATGAACCAATAATGACATATATGCTTAGTTCGGATAATTATTGTGTTATAATGGCAGGTGGTGCCGGTACAAGGCTTTGGCCTTTGAGTAGAAAAGAGCTTCCAAAACAATTTATTGATTTTGCAGGCAATGGTTCAACTATGTTAAAAGAGGCATATAAGCGTATAAGCGGTATGTTTCCCAAAGAAAATATAATAGTTTCAACTAATGTGGACTATTATCAAGAAACAGTTAACCAATTGCCTATGTTGGATCCTCAACAGATTCTACGTGAACCGGTTATGAGAGGAACCGCTCCAAGTTTAATTATGTCGGCTTTTTTTATTCGTGATATAAATCCGAATGCAAAAGTTTTAGTGGTGCCATCTGATATAAGAATAATTGACGAGGAGCCTTATAGAGAGGTTATTGAGAAAGGTATGGAGTTTGTCTCGACGAATAATAAAATTTTAACTGTAGGTATTACTCCTACTCGCCCGGAGACTCGTTTTGGCTATATTCAGATAGATGATGAGCAAAAAGAGGAGATGTTTAAGGTAAGAACTTTTACTGAAAAACCGGAAGAAGAGTTTGCTAAGGTATTTGTAGAGAGCGGCGAGTTTTATTGGAATTCCGGCATGCTTATGTGGAATGTGCAGGCTTTCATAGATACTGCTAACAGTTTTTTGCCTGAGATAGTAGAACAGATTAGAAGAATATTTGATACAAGACATGATAGAAATGCCCGTAGAAATGTTATGTATGCCTGTTACGAAGGATTTCCTCATGCCTCGATAGATTATGCTATATTAGAAAAGGCTGAGAATGTTTATATGATTAGAAGCTTTTTTAATTGGAACGATATTGAGAGCTGGGATTTACTTTTCGATGTAAGTGCAAAAGATTCTGATAACAATGTACTCAGGTTGAAAAATGGACTTGTTTATAATTGTAGGAACAATCTTATAATAGAGACAAATAATAACAAACTGTTAGTGATAGACGATTTGAACGACTATCTTGTTGTTGATACCGAAGATGTTTTGGTTATCTGCCGAAGAGACAATGAGACTGCTTTTAAAAAATATGTGAATGAGTCAAAGGTGTTATTTGGCGACAAATTCATCTGATATCTCTTTTCTGATGGAGTAGGCTATATCTTTGAATTCCTGTGCAGTTAGGCTTAATCTGGGATTGCTGAATAGAATATCTTTTTCTGTTTGCAAAGGTATAAGGTGAATATGAGCATGAGGTACCTCTAAGCCCAAAACAGCTTGCCCGACACGTTTACATGGAGTGGCTCTCTTAATGGCTATAGCCACTTTTTTAGCAAATAGTTGTAGTTTGGCAAGCTCCTGATCCGGTAGATCGAAAATATAGTCAACTTCAATCTTAGGCACAACCAGAGTATGACCTTTAACTAAGGGGTTTATATCGAGAAAAGCAAAACAACTCTCATCTTCAGCTATTTTGTAACAAGGAATTTGGCCTGCAATAATTTTACTAAATATTGACATATTAGAAAAATATTAAAGTTTTATTTCTAAAATTTCAAGTAGAATTTTCCCCTTGGGAATGGATATTTCTGCCTTATCGCCCACCTTCTTACCAAGCAGACCCTGTGCAATAGGAGTGTTACAGGAGATTTTACTCTCTTTAAGGTTAGCTTCGTTCTCCGGTACAATAGAATAGGTCATAATAGCGTTGCTTTTTATGTTGCGTAGCTTGACCGTAGTTAAGATTTGAACAGTAGATGCGTTGATTTTGTTAACGTCTATAAGTTTAGCTTCGGCAATCTGCAATTTTAATTGAGCAATCTTAGACTCTAGCATAGATTGAGCCTCTTTTGCAGCATCGTACTCTGCATTCTCTGACAAATCACCTTTGTCACGAGCATCCGCTATTTGTTGAATAATTTCAGGACGCCTTACATTTTCCAAAAATTGTAATTCAGCCACAAGATTCTTGTAGCCCTCTTCGGACATATATGCCATAATGGTTTGAGTTTTTAATACTTAAAAATGACAAAAAAGAATTCCAACATTATTTGCAGATGTTGGAACCCAATCTTTGTTACAAAGATAATCTATTTTTTTATAGTTCCCTCTTTTTCCCTATTTTTTATATTATGCCTTACTGTAAATGAAGAAGATTTATTATTTTGCTTTCTAAATCTTTATGGTCAGTAAGCCGTTCAACTATCTCGTTCTCTTTATTAATTAAAAAAGCTGATGGCAATGTATTTATATGGTATCTTAACAGATATTCTGACTGTAAAGTTTGCTCGTCGCGTACACAAATCCAGGGTAACCTTACGGCTGATGTAGTCCAAAAGTGTGCATCTTCGTCTATCGAGACCTGATATATTTCAAAGCCTTGGTTCGAATATTTATTATAAATATCTCTTAAGAGTAGGTTATATTGGCCGGAATATGAGGCTTTGTAGGCTGTGAAATCAAGCATAACAACCTTTCCTTTAAGCTGGGAAAGCTTATGTATCTTGCCGTTCATGTCCGGTAACTCAATATCAATAATACCACTCTCATAAACTATATTGGCAAATTTACTATTTAACTCTTCGGATGCAGGAACAGGAGTCGATGTGTTACGCATAGCTTTAAGAGATCTGTTCTTTAAATTCACTGTTCTTAATGTATTTGGAAAGTATTGATCCATCATAGTGGCTACTGCAGCAAAACATTTGGCATCTTGGCGGTCTGTCATAGGACGGAAAATAGAGGAACCGTTTACACTAATGAATAGTGCATAATAGGCGTACGGTTTTGCCGGGTTGGGAAATATAAACTGATTTTTAATAGAGGTTTTAAAATTTCCGGTCATCTCTTCAATTTTTTCCTGCAAAACAGTTTTAGATACGCCTGATGAGCTGTTTATAAGCTTATTGATCTCTTTTTGAAATCCAATTTGCTGCAATACAAGATCTTTTAATACAGAACAATTTTCGGAACCTTCTATTTTATACGCTACAAGCATTGTGGGATAAGAGGCTGTAACTGTTATGGTTTCGGTAGAGTCTATTATCAGGTTGATTGTTTGATTTTCAACACGAAGACGGTAGAAATCAAAACTTTCAGGGCGAGGTTGTGAAAAATTAAAATTCCCCTCTATATCCAATATTATAGAGTCTACGGGTATTACCATGTCAATACCCAAATTTTCAAAATAGAGGGTTTTCCCATTAGCTTCGATTATTGTTCCATTAACAGTAAACTTGTCAACTTTTGGTTGACAAGATACCATTAACATTAAAAATCCAAGAATAAGAAAAAGATTCTTTCTCATCTGTTGATCTATTATTTAAAAGATCAAAATAAAATTTAGTTATACTTCGCTGCGATCCTTACGCTGAGGTCTACGGGGTCTGGGAGCGGGCTCTTGATAATCCTCAGGTTTTTCTATAATAACTTTTCTGGATAATTTGTATTTGTTTGTCTTTGGATCAATATCAATGAGCTTAACCTGAATTTTATCTCCCTCGTTGATACCGGTATCCTCTATTGTTTCATAACGTTTCCAGTCTATTTCTGAAATGTGTAAAAGTCCGTCTTTACCGGGCATAAACTCTACAAACAGTCCGTAAGGCATTACGCTACGAACTTTACCTTCGTAAATATCGCCAATTTCTGGTATGGAAACTATGGAACGTATTTTGGCTATAGCTGCCTCTATGCTATCTCTATTGGAGGCGGCTATCTCTATCTTTCCAATTCCGTCAATCTCTTCGATACTAATATTTGCACCGGTCTCTTCCTGCATACTCTGAATAATCTTTCCTCCCGGGCCTATAACAGCTCCTATGAACTCTTTAGGTATGGTGATTATTTCAATACGGGGAGCGTGTGGTTTTAAATCGGCTCTGGGCTCTGGCATACACTCCAACATTTTTTCAAGGATATGCATACGTGCTTCTTTTGCTTGAGCAAGAGCTTTTTCCAGAATTTCGAAAGAGAGACCATCGCACTTAATATCCATTTGAGCCGCAGTGAGACCGTTTTTGGTTCCTGTGGTTTTGAAATCCATATCTCCCAGATGGTCTTCATCGCCAAGAATATCGCTTAGCACGGCGAATTTATCCTCGCCGGCATTTTTGATAAGTCCCATAGCTATTCCGGAGACTGGATTTTTAATTTTTACGCCCGCATCCATAAGCGCAAGCGTTCCTCCACATACAGTAGCCATTGACGATGAACCGTTAGACTCTAAAATGTCAGAGATAATTCTTATTGTGTAGGGATAGTTTTCCGGAATTTGTCCTTTTAAAGCTCTCCATGCCAGATGGCCATGTCCAATTTCTCTACGTCCTACGCCTCTTTGGGCTTTTGCTTCACCGGTACTGAATGGAGGAAAGTTATAGTGAAGAAGGAATCTCTCGTAATGCCTGTCAAGAGCATCATCTACCATCTTCTCATCATCTTTGGTGCCAAGAGTTACGGAGCATAGAGCCTGAGTTTCGCCTCTAGTGAATACTGACGACCCATGTGGGCCGGGCAGATAACCAACCTCGCACCATATTGGACGAATCTGATCTGTTTTACGGCCATCAAGGCGCTTACCTTCGTCAAGTATACAGCGTCGCATGGCATCGCGCTCAACATCGTGGTAGTAACGATCTATCAACAAGTGCTTTTCGGCTAACTCTAACTCGTTCATATCTGAGTGAGCAGCATTATATGATTCTTTAAACTCTTCTTTAATAGTTTCGAATCCTTCTATACGGGAGTGTTTGTCGGTATTACCCATAGAGGCAAGCTGATATGTCTTTGCATAGCATGTCTCTATTATCTCCTTACGAAGTTCTTCATCGTTAATTTCGTGGTTATATTCGCGCTTAACACTTTTTCCAGCTGCTTCTGCTAATTCAAGCTGGACTTTACAGTGTGTTTTTATAGAATTGTGCGCAAATTTTATAGCTTCGAGCAGATCGGCTTCGGGAACCTCTTTCATCTCTCCCTCTACCATCATTATATTATCTATTGTTGCAGCCACAACAATATCCATATCGGCTTTTTCGAGTTGTTGGAAAGTAGGATTGATTATAAATTCATTATCAATACGAGCTACTCTTACCTCAGAGATGGGCCCGTTAAAGGGAATATCTGAGACAGCCAATGCGGCCGAAGCTGCTAAACCTGCAAGAGCATCGGGCATTTGTTCGTTGTCGGCGGAATATAATATTATGTTAACATAAACCTCTGCATGATAATTATCCGGGAATAGAGGACGCAGAGCACGGTCAACCAGTCTGCAAGTAAGTATTTCATAGTCTGATGGGCGATTCTCGCGTTTGGTGAATCCCCCTGGATATCGACCTATTGCTGAGTATTTTTCACGGTATTCAACCTGTAACGGCATAAAGTCAATTCCGGGAACAGCCTCTTTAGCACCACAAACAGTGGCTAACAGCATGGTATTACCAAACGTGAGCATTACTGCTCCATCGGCCTGTTTAGCCAGTTTACCTGTCTCTAGAGTAATTACCCTGCCATCAGGGAGCTGAATCTCTTTTTTAACAATGTTCATCTTGTAATTGTTTAATAAATCTCTTTTTAAATTATAGCCTCTTGATAATTAACGACTTTTATTAGTCGGTAAAATTGTGCAAATATAGTAAAACGCTTTGAAATAAGAAAATTGTAGGTGGGTTTCAGACCTATTTAAATAGGTTGTTTGACTTGAAAAATGATAGCCGGCCAAAAAGCAATTTTTTGGCCGGCTATCATTGCTCTTCCTCTTGGACTTGAACCAAGGACCCTCTGATTAACAGTCAGATGCTCTAACCAACTGAGCTAAGGAAGAATATCAATAGATGATTTCCCAAATGCGGTGCAAATTTACCGCCTTTTTCGAAATAAACAATATCTTTGCGTAGTTTTTTTTTGATTCGTATGAAAAAAATAATTGGTATTGGAAATATTTTGGTGGATATTTTAATAAAAATAGAGCATGATTCTGTTCTAAATATGTTTGATTTACCAAAAGGAACTATGCATTGGCTTGATAAAGAGTCTTTTATCGGAATGTTTGAATATTTTAAAAATTCGGATATTAAAAAGGCTACAGGAGGTTCTGCCGGAAATACGATTTTAGCATTGGCCAATTTAGGTATGAATCCCGGCCTTATTGGAAAGATTGGAAACGATGAGAATGGTGATTTTTTTGTAAAGAGTCTATCAGACAAAGGGGTAAATGTTAGAGTTATTCCCAGCCATATGCCTACAGGCACAGCTTGCGCACTTATATCGCCCGATGGAGAACGTACCTTTGGCAACTATATGGGAGCCGCAGCTACTCTTCAAGCTGAGGAGATATCGGCCGACATGTTGACAGGATATGACTCTATATATGTGGAGGGTTATCTAGTTCAAAATAAAAACCTTGTAAAAAGGGTGGTTGAGCTTGCTAAAAAGAGGGGGATGCAGGTGTGTATGGATTTGGCAAGCTATAATGTGGTTGAAGAGAATAGGAGTTTTTTCAAAGAGTTGATATCTAACTATGTAGATGTAGTTTTTGCAAATGGCGATGAGGCCAGAGCTATTACAGGAAAAGAACCCATTGAGGCGTTGGATGATCTTTCTCGTTTATCCAATATAGCTGTTGTAAAAATAGGAGCTGAAGGATCTCTTGTAGCTATGGAGGGGGAGAAAATTGCAATTCCGGCAGAAAAAGTAGATAAGGTTATAGATACTACAGGTGCAGGTGATTATTATGCAGCTGGTTTTATGTATGGTATTTCGCAGAATTTATCTCCTAAACGATGCGCCATTATAGGTTCAATTCTTGCCGGATATGTAATACAAGAAGTTGGTGCTACCTTGTCAGAAAGTGTGTGGAAAGAGATAAAACAAAAGATAGTATATGAAGAATAGAGGGGTTTTACTTATTTTGGTGCCTGTTATAATAGGCGCTGTCGTATCTGTTGGATTTAAAAGTGATGATAGAAATTTTCAAATATCCAGAAGCTTAGAGACTTTTCATGCGGTATTTCGTGAATTAGATATGTTTTATGTGGATACAATCGATGCCCGTAAGGTGATAAATAAGGGAATAGATTATATGTTAAGTTCTATTGATCCATACACAGTATTTTATCCGGAAGATAATCAAAAGGATTTAAAAATGCTTACTACCGGGAAATATGCAGGAATAGGTGCAATAATTCGCAAGTATAATGAGAAGGACTATGTGGTTATTCAAGAGATATATGAGAATATGCCGGCCGATAAGTGGGGAGTGAAGGCGGGTGATATGTTGATAGAAATAGATGGGAAAAACTTAAAGAATCTACCGGTTAGTAATGTGAGCGACAGATTGAGAGGGGAGCCGGACAGTAAGTTTGTACTTACGGTAAAACGTCCGGGGGTGGAGGATACTTTGAGAATTAATATTACAAGAAGTGGAATAACATTACCTTCAGTACCATATTACGGGTTATTAAATGATGTTGGATATATATTGATTGAGAGTTTCACAGAGGGTTGTTCGCGCGATGTTAGAAAAGCAGTTATAGAGCTTAAATCTGCGGGAGCTACTTCGATAATTGTAGATTTAAGTAACAATGGAGGTGGGTTACTTGGCGAGGCTGTTGAGGTTGTTACGTTGTTTGTGCCTAAGGGAACATTAGTTGTAACTACCAGGGGTAAGACACGCCAATCATCGGCTGATTATTATACAAAACGAGAACCGCTTGATACAAAAATTCCTCTGGCAATTATTGTTAATGAGGCTTCTGCTTCTGCATCTGAGATAGTGGCGGGAGCTTTACAAGATATGGACAGAGCTGTAATAGTGGGTTCTAGAACATTTGGGAAGGGTTTAGTGCAGACCACGCGTCAGCTACCTTACAATGGGACTCTTAAGGTGACTACTTCAAAATATTATATGCCAAGTGGACGCTGTATTCAAGCTATTGACTATTCGAATAGAAATCCAGATGGTACTGCCGATAAGGTTCAGGATAGTTTAACAAATCTGTTTTATACTGTTTCGGGACGGGAGGTTAGAGATGGCGGTGGCGTAAGGCCGGATATTATCAGTGTTTATGATACCATACCGGAGATTATTTACACTCTTTCGGTAGATTGGTTGATGTTTGATTTTTTAAACGATTATTGCTTAAAACACCCTTCGATACCTGCAATTGATCTATTCCAGATATCAGATTCTTTATATCTCTCTTTTAAGGAGTATGTAATTAATAGTGGGTTCACTTTTAAAAGTCAGAGTGGCAAAGCTTTAGATGCTTTGCGTATGTTGGCCTCGATAGAGGGGCTTTACGATAAAGCAAGTGAAGAGTTCGCTGCTCTTGAAAAAAAATTAGAGTACGACTTGAACAAGGATATTGATCTGTTTTCAGATCATATAAAGACAATGTTGGGCGTTGAAATAGTGAATCGATACTATTATCAGAAAGGAAGAGTACGTCAAGCAATAAAAAACGATAAAATTGTGGAGACTGCTGCGACTGTTTTGACCGACAAACAACGTTATGCTTCAATACTCAATATTAAAATTTCCGATTGATTTATTAGAAATCATTTATTGGTTTTACTGATAAATGTAGATGTGAAGATGCTACCCTCTTTTTCTATTGTAACTGTTCCGCTTGTGGGTGGCATAGGTAATAGTGTTACCTCGTCACTTTTTACATCTATGGCTAGAATGGTGCTGTTTTCTGAAAAACGCTCTATTGAGAGGGTTATAGGAGAGGCTGGCGTGCCATTAAAGAGTAGACTGTCGTTTATATAGAGCTGTAACGGAGCATTAAGGGCACTATTCCCAATTACGATCTCATAGCAGTCGCTATACTTCTGATCATCTTTATGTTTGTAAATTTTAAAAGCCCACATCAAAAACATAAATATAATTAGTAGAAGTGCGCCCATAAATAAAAAAGATCCGAACATGAAATTTTGGTTGGCTCTTGATGTTCTATTTCTCATTTTGTTTGATTTTTTGATAAAAATAGTAGATTATCTGGCAAAATAGAAATTTCTTTTTATTAATGTTTTAAAGAGGATAAAAAGTTTTGAATAAATAGTGTTGTTAATGTCAATAATTATGACGAAAATTGTAGATGAAAATTATAAATGATAAAAAATATTGAAGATGAGAAAGACAAAATTATTTATGCTTTTGGGGGTGCTATTTATAGTTATGGGTCTAAAAGCTCAAGATCCTAATTTTCATATTTATCTCTGTTTTGGACAATCAAACATGGAGGGTAGTGCAAGGCCGGAGGCGCAAGATATGACGGTAAGCGAACGTTTTCAGGCTATGCAAATTATTGATTGTGATGACAGAAAAGCGGGGACATGGCGCACAGCCGTTCCACCTTTAGCTCGTTGTACAACCGGATTAACCCCGGCCGATTATTTTGGTCGTACTCTTATCTCATCTTTACCCGATAATGTGAGAGTTGGAGTTGTTCTTGTTGCAATTGGTGGTTGTTCCATTGATCTATTTGACAAAACTAAAGCAGCTGAATATATTCCAAAACAGGCTGGTTGGATGCAGAATATGATAAAAGAGTATGGAGGCGATCCTTACGGAAAACTTGTGGAGATGGCTAAGATAGCTCAGAAAGATGGTGTTATTAAGGGAATTCTTCTACATCAAGGAGAGACAAATACTAACGATACTGCTTGGACTAAAAATGTGAAGAGGGTGTATGACTCTCTTTTAGCCGACTTGGATTTGGAGCCGAACTCTATTCCTTTACTTGCGGGCGAGGTTGTTTCTGCCGATCAGAATGGAATGTGCGCTTCGCATAATGCTTTGATTCAGACTCTTCCGCAAGTGATTCCTACAGCTATGGTGGTGCCTGCTTACGGATGTGAAAGTATAAAAGACCGTTTGCATTTTAGTGCTAAGGGATATAGAGAATTGGGGCGTAGATATGGTGCCAGAATGTTAAGTTATTTGGGTTATTAAGAAGATAGAGTATGGTTATAATTTTTAGGGGTCAATTGACCCCTAAAAATTAATTATTAATGATCTGTCTCTATTTTACGACACCTTAGTTTAATAAGGAGGTTTAATGCGAAAAATAATCAAATATGTTTGCACATAAAAGAAACATCGTTTATCTTTGTGGCTGATTTGAGGATGGATGAGGGGCTGATAGGCCTCTTTTTTTTGTAAAATAGCAAAAAAAGCGTTTATTAAATCGATATATAAGATGATTGACAGACAATTGGTTGTCGGTTTAACACAAGAGTGGCTTGCGGATAAAGAGAGTTATTTTCTTGTAGATGTAAATATAAGCTCGGATAACTGTATAGTTGTTGAGATAGATCATATAGATGGTGTGTGGGTTGACGATTGTGTTGATTTAAACAGATTTTTAGAATCCAGACTTGATAGAGATGTTGAGGATTATGAACTTGAGGTTGGTTCATCGGGTATTGGGCAACCCTTCAAAGTGAATCAGCAGTATATTAACCATATTGGCCGGGAAGTTGAAGTAAAGCCCAAAAATGGTGCTAAAATAAGTGGAGTGTTGAAGTGTGTTGATAGTGAAACGTTCACAATTACAACTCGCCAGAAAGTAACTGCCAAGGGAGCAAAACGCCCCAAACAAATTGATGTTGATGTGGATATGAGATATGACGAGATAGATTATACAAAATGCGTAATAAGCTTTAAATAAAATGGCTAAGAAATCAGAGTCGATCAGCCTGATTGATACGTTTCAGGAATTTAAGGAGTTAAAGAACATAGATCGTATGACCCTGGTCAGTGTTCTGGAAGAGAGTTTTCGTAGTGTTATATCGAAAATGTTCGGTACAGATGAAAATTATTCGGTTATAGTTAATCCCGATAAGGGAGATTGTGAGATTCAGCGCGCCCGTGTGGTAGTGGAGGATGATAAATTGGAAGATTATAATATACAAATCAAACTTAGTGAGGCAAAAAAAATTGATCACGATTTTGAGATTGGAGAGGAAGTTTCCGAGCAGGTGAATTTTTCTGATTTTGGCCGTCGTGCTATTCTAAATTTACGACAAATTTTAGCCTCTAAGATTCTGGAACTGGAAAAAGATACTCTTTATAATAAATATATTGACAAGATTGGCAATATTGTTAATGCAGAGGTGTATCAGATTTGGAAGAAAGAGATTTTGCTTCTTGACGAGGAGGGCAATGAATTGTTGCTACCTAAAACCGAGCAGATTCCCAGCGATTTTTACAGAAAAGGCGAGATAGTACGTGCCGTGGTTGACCGTGTGGAAAATGAGAACAATCCAAGAATTATTTTAAGTAGAATATCACCTGTGTTTTTGCAACGTCTCTTTGAACAGGAGGTTCCGGAGATTAGTGATGGGCTTATCACGATTAAAAAAATTGCTCGAATTCCGGGTGAACGTGCAAAAATTGCAGTTGAATCTTATGATGATCGTGTTGATCCTGTTGGGGCGTGTGTTGGAGTAAAGGGTTCGAGAATTCATGGTATAGTACGTGAGTTGCGCAATGAAAATATTGATGTAGTGAATTATACCTCTAATATAGAACTCTTTATAAAACGTGCTTTGAGTCCGGCCAAAATTTCAGAGATTATTCTTGATGAGACTAACCGTAAGGCAGATGTCTATTTAAAACGCGAGGAGGTCTCTTTAGCGATTGGTAAAAATGGATTGAATATAAAATTGGCCAGTATGCTCACAGAACATACCATAGATGTTTATCGAGAACTGGAAGACCAAATAGAAGAGGAGGATGTTTATTTAGAAGACTTCCGTGGAGATGTAGATGACTGGATTATTGATGCACTTCGTAGTATTGGATTGGATACGGCTAAGGCTGTATTGCGAGCTTCTAGAGAGATGCTTGTTGAGAAAGCTGATTTGGAGGAGGAGATGGTTGACGAATTATTCTCTGTTCTTGCTATGGAGTTTGAGGACGAGGAAGAATTTAAGAAATTTCTAAAGTAATAAGCGAGAATTAATTAATGGCGATAAGAATTAGTAAAGTAACTAGAGAATTAAATGTAGGTTCTGCAACTCTTGTTGAGTATCTACACAAAAAAGGCTTTTCGGATGTAAAGGACGATTTGAACCATAAGATATCCGATGAGCAGTATAACCTGCTTATCGCTGAATTTAGTCAAGATAAATCTCTTCGCGAGGAGGCAAATCAGTTTCTACAGGAACGTCAGATTAAACAGCGTTCCAGCAATGAGGAGTCTCCAGAACAGATAGCTGAAAAAAAGGAACCAGGAACTGTTACTACTGACACTCAGAAGGTTTTTATTCCTACTGAAGATCCTGTAATTCAACTTAAACCTGTAGGCAAGATTTCGTTAGAAAGTTTGGAGCCTAAAAAAACCGTCAAGGAGGATAAAAATAGCAAAACTCAAACTATTAAAAAGGAGAGTGAATTTATCCCTGCTACACCTAAGAAAGCTACACCTAAGAAAGCTACACCTAAGAAAGCTGCACCCAAAATGGCAGATTTGGAGACTAAATCTGCCACTATTGAGCAGATTAAACAGGAGCAGAATGATGTTAAACTTGATCCTAAAGCCATTGATGTACCGGTTGTAGAAAAAATGGATGAGGATGTTATACCAAAACCTGTTGTTAAGAAGGAGGTAAAGAGTAAAGTAAAGAGAGCGGACACCGTAAAAGTAGTGAAAAAAGAGATGGTTGTAGAAGAAACCGCGGTTAATAAAAAAGAGAAAATTGATTCTAAGGTAGAATCAGAGCGTAAGAAACCAATTCAAGAGAAAGAGAAGGAGAAAAAGAAAACAGAGAATAAAAAAGAGTTGAATAAAACGCTGACAAAACATGAGACAAAGGTAAAACCGGAGTCCGATATTTTGGAGTTGGATGAAGATTCTGATATAGATCAAGATACGCTATTTAAAATAGACACATCCAGTAGAAGACTTAAAATTAAAACTGTAGGAAAAATAGATTTAAGTGCCATTAATCAATCAACTCGTCCCAAGAAGAAGTCTAAAGAGGAAAGAAAGAGAGAGAGAGATGCTAAGGAGCAACAACGTCTGGAACAGCGTAAACAGTTTAAAGAATCAATAATAAAGGAGATAAGCAAGAGTGCGAAAACTGATGTTGATTCTGCTGGTAAGAAGAAAAAAAAGACCCGTGTGCGTATTGGTACAGAGAAGATAGATATTTCAAGGGCCGAAGGACGAAATTTCATGGCTGGTCGCGATGCTACGCCCAAACAAACAGATCGAAATGTTAGATCGGGCCATAGTTCGGAAACAAGAACGCGATATACTAGAACATCAAAAACTGGTAGGGCTAAAAAACCTGAATTTAGTGATACTGATGTTGATAGACAGATACGTAGTACAATTTCAAAATATTCAAGGGGTAAAAATAGATCTTCTAAATATCGCAGGGAGAAAAGAGAAGCTGCTTTTTCGCGTCATAGCGAAATTGCCGAGGTGGAATTAGCAGAGAGTAGGGTACTTAAACTGACGGAATTTGTTACTGCAAACGAGTTGGCTACTATGATGAATGTACCTGTTACTCAGGTAATAGCTACTTGTATGAGTGTGGGTATAATGATCTCTATAAATCAAAGACTTGATGCTGAGACAATAGATATTGTAGCTGATGAGTATGGTTTTACAACAGACTATGTAAGTGCTGAAGTGGCACAAGCTATATCTGAAAAAGAGGATAGAGAGGAGGATCTTGAACCTAGAGCTCCAATTGTTACTGTTATGGGCCACGTTGATCATGGTAAGACCTCGTTACTTGATTATATTCGCAAATCAAATGTGATTGCAGGCGAGGCGGGGGGTATTACGCAACATATGGGAGCGTATAATGTAAAACTTGATGATGGTCGTAGAATAACATTTTTGGATACACCGGGACATGAGGCATTTACTGCTATGCGTGCTCGTGGAGCTCAAGTTACAGATGTTGCTATCATTATAGTTGCTGCCGATGATAATGTGATGCCTCAAACAAAAGAGGCAATTGCTCATGCTACAGCAGCTAATGTGCCGATAGTATTTGCTATAAACAAGATAGATAAGCCTTCGGCAGATTCGGAGAAAATTAAACAAGAATTGGCACAATTGAATTTTCTTGTTGAGGATTGGGGAGGAAAATATCAATCTCAGGATATTTCGGCTAAAAAAGGGACAGGCGTTAAAGAACTTATGGAAAAGGTGTTACTTGAGGCGGAGATGTTGGATTTAAAGGCTAACCCCAATAGGCAAGCTACCGGAACAATTATTGAATCGTCTCTTGACAAGGGACGTGGTTATATAGCTACTGTGTTGGTATCAAATGGTACTCTCAATATGGGTGATATTGTTTTGTCAGAAACGTTTTGGGGCAAGATGAAAGCTATGTTTAATGAGAGAAATAAACGCATAAAGTCGGCGAAACCGTCAGAACCGGTTCTTATCTTGGGATTAAATGGAGCTCCTCAAGCCGGAGTCTCATTCAATGTTGTTGATACTGAACGCGAAGCTCGTGAAATTACAGGGAAACGTGAACAGTTACAACGTGAACAATCTATTAGAACCAAAACTTCTCTTACTCTAGATGAACTTGGACGTAGAATTGCTTTGGGTGATTTCCATGAACTTAATCTTATTGTTAAAGGTGATGTTGATGGTTCGGTCGAGGCTCTTAGTGATTCTCTTATACAACTATCCACACAAAAGGTTCAGGTTAATGTTATACATAAGGCGGTGGGAGCTGTTTCTGAGAGTGATGTTAGCTTGGCAGCCGCATCGGATGCTATAATTATAGGTTTTAATGTACGTCCATCAGTAGGGGCAAAGAGACTTGCTGAACAACAAGAGGTGGATATTCGTATTTATTCTATTATATATGATGCTATTGACGAGGTAAAAGCTGCTATGGAGGGGCTTTTGGCACCTCAGGTTAAAGAAGAGATTACTGCTACAATAGAGGTTCTGGAGGTGTTTCATATAACAAAAGTTGGTATGGTTGCGGGTGGACGAGTACGTGAGGGTAAGGCCAAACGCAATGAGAGAGCACGAGTTATACGTGATGGAATAGTAATTCACACGGGTGGTATTCAGGCTCTTAAACGTTATAAAGAGGATGTTAAAGAGGTGTCGGCTGGAATGGAGTGTGGCGTGAATTTGGTATCCTACAATGATTTGAAAGTGGGAGATATGATAGAGACTTTTACGGAAATAGAGGTAAAACAGACACTATAATATGAATCACTAAAGGGGAATAATATGCTTGTGTCAGGATCTCATTTTCTTGATATCGTTATAACCCTGTTACTTGCATTAGGAACAATCATAGGGTTTTTTAAAGGAGTGATAAAACAGGCTTTTAGTCTTGCAGGACTTTTAGGAGGATTGATATGTGGTTCGTTATTGTACAGACCGCTGGGAGTCTTTTTACAAACAGTTGTCAATATTGGTTATACAGCAGCCGAAATTATAGCATTTATTCTGATATTAATAATTGTGCCGCTTAGCTTTATGGTCATTGGTACTTTGTTAGCTAAACTTGTAGAGATGGCACAATTGGGTTTCATTAACCGAATAGTTGGAGCCGTTTTTGGAATGGTTAAATATTTAATTATTATAGGCCTGTTTATTCAACTGCTGGAATTCACCAATATTGCTGCCGGCATTTCAGAGAGTAAAAATGGAAAGAAATCTGAACTGTATGAGCCAGTGCGTAAAATCACAAATTCTTGTATGCGATGGGTCTGGAAAAAGGTGCTACCTGCCAATTCTATAAAAATCGATAAAGCATCAGACATATTTAAAGAGATTTAAAGTGAAGCGTAATAGAAATTCTGAAAATAGTCTAATTAAGGCGATTGCTAAAAAAAAGTATAAATACGGTTTTATTACCGATGTGGAAACAGAGGTTATAGATCGCGGTCTGTCCGAAGAGGTTGTGCGTCTTATATCGTCTAAAAAAAATGAACCTGATTGGCTACTTGAACTTAGGCTTAGAGCTTATAAACATTGGCTTACCATGTCAATGCCCAAATGGGCGCATCTAAAAATACCAGTCATTGATTTTCAGAATATTTCTTATTATGCAGATCCTACTATTAAGGGTGTTGGGCCCTCTTCTATAGAGGATGTTGATCCTCAGCTAATGAAAACTTTTAATAAATTGGGAGTGCCTTTGGAGGAACGAATGGCCTTGAGTGGAGGAATAGCTGTTGATGCAATTATGGATTCGGTCTCTGTAAAAACTACGTTTAAAAAAAAATTAAGTGAAAAGGGAATAATTTTCTGTTCTTTCAGTGAGGCAGTACAAAACCATCCTGACATAGTAAAAAAATATATGGGTTCTGTAGTCAATTATCGTGATAATTATTTTGCTGCATTGAATACGGCGGTTTTTAGCGATGGATCGTTTGTGTATATACCAAAGGGTGTTAGATGTCCTATGGAACTCTCAACATATTTTAGAATTAATGCAGCCAATACAGGACAGTTTGAACGTACGCTAATAGTGGCTGATGACGATAGTTATGTTTCATATCTTGAAGGGTGTACGGCTCCCATGCGTAATGAGAACCAACTGCATGCGGCTATTGTAGAGATAGTTGTTATGGATCGCGCCGAGGTAAAATACAGTACTGTTCAAAATTGGTATCCAGGTGATGAATACGGAAATGGAGGTGTTCTTAATTTTGTTACCAAGCGTTGTCTTTGCATAGGAGTTGACAGTAAAATATCATGGACTCAGGTAGAGACTGGGTCGTCTATTACATGGAAATATCCCAGTTGCGTGTTGAAGGGAAATAACTCTCAGGGAGAATTTTATTCTGTAGCTTTGACTAACAATTATCAACAGGCAGATACAGGAACCAAAATGATTCACGTTGGTCGTAATACACGTAGTACCATAATAAGCAAAGGTATATCGGCAGGGCATAGCCAAAATTCTTATAGAGGATTGGTAAAGATGTGTGAAAATGCTTTTGATTCACGTAATTTTAGTCAATGTGATTCTCTTCTATTAGGTAGCGATTGCGGGGCTCACACTTTTCCCTATATGGATATTCATAATGATACGGCAATTGTTGAACATGAGGCTACTACCTCTAAAATATCAGAAGATCAGCTGTTTTATTGTAATCAAAGAGGCATTCCCATGGAGGAGTCTATTGGTCTTATTGTGAACGGCTATGCTAAAGAAGTTTTGAATAAACTTCCAATGGAGTTTGCCATAGAAGCTCAGAAATTGCTGTTTATATCGTTGGAGAATAGTGTTGGTTAAATTCACAAAAAACAGATATGCTTAACATACAAAATTTATACGTTAGTATTAACGATAAACAGATACTTAAAGGGATCAACCTTCGGGTTGGAAAGGGTGAAATACATGCTATTATGGGGCCTAACGGTTCTGGTAAGAGTACACTCGGTAACGTTCTAGTTGGGCACCCTAATTATGACGTAACCGAGGGCTCGGTTATGTTCAAAGAGAATAATTTGTTATCTCTTAATCCGGAGGAACGAAGCCATGAGGGAATGTTTTTGTCGTTTCAATATCCTGTAGAGATACCTGGTGTTAGTATGACTAACTTTATACGCACCGCTATAAATGAGAAGAGAAAATATTTTGGATTGCCTGCTATGGCGCCGTCTGATTTTTTAAAACTGATGAAGGCCAAGAGAGATCTTGTAAAACTTGATAATAAGTTAATGAATCGCTCTGTTAATGAAGGATTTAGCGGTGGAGAAAAAAAACGTAATGAGATATTCCAAATGGCTATGCTTGAACCCTCTCTTAGTATACTTGACGAAACAGATTCCGGTCTGGATATTGATGCTTTAAGAGTTGTTGCTGAAGGAGTTAATCAATTAAAATCGCCTGATACATCTATTATTGTAATAACACATTACAAAAGGTTGTTGGAATATATAGTACCCGATTTTGTGCATGTTATGTATGATGGTCAAATAATAAAATCGGGGAATAATGAGTTGGCAGATAGACTTGAGGTTCAAGGTTATGATTGGGTTATTAATGAATTTGATGAGAAAACCAAGTGAAAACTTTAATAGAGGATAGTTATATTAGACTTTTTAACGAACATCGTCAGATGTTGGATTGCAACGTATCTGAAGTGTTCAACGCTTGTAGAGAGAGTGCATATAACTCTTTCTGTAAATGGGGATTACCTTCTGAACATAATGAGAACTATCTAAATTCTAACTTAAAAGAGTGGTTTGCTCCCGATTTTGGTATGAATTTAAGAAGGCTTGATATGCTGGTAGAGACTACTGCTGCTTTTAGATGTAATGTACCCAGTTTGAAAACCGACATGCACACTATTCTTAACGATACGTACGAGCGTCCACAGTCTGTTTATGAACAAGAATACCCGGAAGGAGTATTGGTTGGGAGTCTAAACGAACTGTCAAAATCTAGATCTGAACTTGTGGGAACATATTACAATAAACTTGCTAAAATGGATAGCGAGGGTATTGCGGCATTTAATGCTATGTTTGCTCAAGATGGTTTTCTTTTGTTTGTTCCCTCTGGAATATCCTTAGAAATACCAATACAGTTAGTAAGCCTGTCGCAGTCGAGTGTAAATTTATTGGTCAATCGCCGCTTATTAATAATTTTAGAAAAAGGAGCTAAGGTAAAATTGCTGTTATGCGACCATGCTCTTAGTAGAGTTAATATTCTGTCTACTCAGGTGATTGAGGCTTTTGTTGGTCAGAACGCTGCTCTAGAGATACACGATTTGGAGGAGACACATTCAGATAATCACAAAATAACCGAGCTATACTGTTATCAGGAAGCGGGAAGCAGTGTGTCGCACACCTCTCTTGCTCTACATAATGGTAAAACCAGAAATAGTTACCTATTTGAGTTGGCAGGGCCCGGAGCCACTCTGGAGTTAAATGGAGTAGCTATAACAGATAAGTCGCAGAGAGTTGACAACTCCGTGATAGTGGATCATATTGCTCCTGATTGTGTTAGTAATCAATTGTATAAATATGTGCTTGATGAAAAATCTATCGGTTCTTTTTCTGGAAAAATATTAGTTAGACAGGGTTCTCAACGTACTGTTTCTAGGCAGATAAATAGAAATATCTGTTTGTCTAAAGAGTCGCAGATGTTTACTAAACCACAATTAGAGATATATGCGGACGATGTTAAATGTGGCCATGGAGCTACTGTTGGGCAGCTTGATGATACTGCTTTGTTCTATATGAGACAGCGTGGTATTTCATCTGAAGAGGCTAGAATGATGCTTATGTTGGCTTTTGTTAACGAGGTTTTAGATCAAGTGGCGTTAGATCCATTGAGAGAACGTTTACGCAGTTTAGTTGAAAAGCGTTTTAGGAGAGAGCTTTATCAGTGCGAGGGGTGCACAATATGTAAATAAACAGTGTATGGACATAGATAATATTAGACGTGATTTTCCTATTCTCTCTAAGAAGATTTATGGTAAGCCTTTAGTCTATCTTGATAATGCAGCTACTACGCAGAAGCCTGAATGTGTGGTGAACGCTATAGTAGATGCTTATTATAATGTCAACGCTAATGTGCATCGTGGTGTTCACTATTTGTCACAACAGGCTACTAATAGGATGGAGGATGCCAGAGAGACGGTGCGTAAATTTATTGGTGCCGGAAGTGTTGATGAGGTTATTTTTACCCGAGGTACTACAGAGAGTTTAAATTTATTAGCAAGTTCGTTTACCAACGCTTTTATTAAAAAAGGAGATGAAATTATAATAAGTGCAATGGAGCATCATAGCAACATTGTGCCATGGCAGATGCAGGCTGAGCGTGTTGGTGCAAAACTCAAGGTTATAGAGATAAATAGTAGAGGCGAGCTCTCTATGGAAAATTTCGAGAGTATTTTGTCGGATAAAACCCGCATTGTTAGTATTACGCATATTTCAAATCTACTTGGTACGATCAATCCTATTTTGGATATCATCAATATAGCTCACTCTAGGGGAGTACCCGTAGCTGTTGATGGAGCTCAATCTGTTCCTCATATTAAAGTAGATGTAAGTAGTATTGATGCAGATTTTTTTACTTTTAGTGGTCACAAAACTTATGGGCCAACAGGAATAGGTGTACTATATGGAAAGAGAAAATATCTTGATGCAATGCCACCATATCAGGGTGGAGGAGAGATGATAAAGAGTGTCTCTTTTCAAGAAACAACATATAATAATCTACCATTTAAGTTCGAAGCTGGAACCCCTGATTATATATCTATAATTGCACTTGCTAAGGCGCTTGATTATCTCTCGTTAATAGGTATGGATAATATTGAAGCGTATGAAAGAGAGCTGTGTGACTACGCTTTGGATAACTTGGTTAGAATTCCCGATTTGCGGTTAATCGGTGAATCTGATCATAGAAGCGGAGTAATTTCATTCTTGGTAGGAGATATTCATCCCTCAGATATGGGAACACTACTTGATAAACTTGGCATTGCTGTTCGCACAGGACATCATTGTGCTGAACCACTCGTATCGTTACTTGGTGTTCCGGGAACGGTTAGGGCTTCGTTTGGACTATATAATACAAAACAGGAGATTGATACTCTTTGTGCTGGAATAGAGAGAGTTAGAAAAATGTTTTGAATGCTTTTACCATTTTATAAAGAGGGTTTTATAGAGGCGGGATGTGACGAGGCAGGCCGCGGTTCCTTGGCAGGACCTGTTTTTGCTGCTGCAGTTATTCTTCCGAACCATTTTAGAAGTGATCTACTTAATGATTCAAAAAAATTAACTACTAAACAGCGTGCTTTGTTACGTAAAATAATAGAGCAAGAATCTCTAGCATGGGCTATTGGTGTTGTAACGGCCTTAGAGATAGATAAAACAGATATACTAAAGGCCTCTTTTCTTGCTATGCATAGAGCTTTGGATCAATTAAAAATATCTCCTCAGACTCTACTTATAGATGGTAATCGTTTTAATGCTTATAACAGTATACCACATATTACAATAGTTAAGGGCGATAGTAAATATATGTCAATTGCCGCTGCCTCTGTTATGGCAAAAACATATAGAGACGAGTATATGGAAAGAGTAGCTTTGGAGTATCCCGATTATAGTTGGGATTCTAATAAAGGTTATCCAACAATAGCACATCGTAAAGCTATTAAATTGCATGGTGTTACTCCCCACCATAGACTCTCTTTTAACTTGAAAGGCGATACCCAACTCTCTCTTGATTTATAAAAAATTAGGATTATCCCTTAATTATTTTTACTAACTTTGTAGGTTGATACGGCCGCTTATTTTTAAGCTGTATGTAGCATGAAATAAAATAGGAAATAAAATTTTTATGAAAAAAAAAGCTATACTGGTTATATTGGATGGTTGGGGATTAGGAGACGGTTCTAAAGCTGATGTTATTTCAAGAACTTCGACACCATACTGGGATTATTTGCTAAAAAACTATCCTAATGCCTATTTACGGGCCAGTGGCGAGGATGTTGGGTTACCTGACGGACAGATGGGTAATTCAGAAGTTGGGCATCTTAACATAGGTGCCGGACGGATTGTTTACCAAGATTTGGTAAAAATTAATCGTTCTATTGCAGATAATAGTATAACTACTAATCCCGAGGTGGTTTCGGCCTACAGTTATGCCAAAAAAACAGGAAAGAAATTACATCTTATGGGATTAGTTTCGAATGGCGGAGTTCACAGCTCCTTGGATCACCTGTTTAAACTCTGTGACATTGCTAAAGAGTATCAGATTGATAATGCGTATGTACATTGCTTTATGGATGGTCGTGATACAGATCCTAAGAGCGGCAGGAATTTTATTAAAGATCTTGTGGATAGGGACTATAAAGTGGCCTCTATAATAGGTCGTTATTATGCAATGGATAGAGATAAACGCTGGGAGCGAGTTAAAATAGCTTATGATCTATTGGTAAACGGTAAAGGAGAACCAAGCCGCGATATGGTGAAAGCGGTAGAAAAATCGTATGAAGAGGGTGTTACAGATGAATTTATTAACCCTATTATTAACTCCTCTTACAATGCTTGTATTGAACCTGGCGATGTAGTTATATTTTTTAATTTCCGTAATGATCGCGCTAAAGAACTTACCGTAGCGCTTACTCAGAGAGATATTCCTGAAGTGGGAATGAACGTGATACCTGATTTGCATTTCTACACTCTTACTCCTTACGACTCGTCGTTTACCAATGTTAAAATACTTTATGATAAAGAGAATGTTAATAACACATTGGGAGAACATTTATCGTCGCTAGGACTTAGTCAACTACATATTGCTGAGACAGAGAAATATGCTCATGTAACTTTTTTTCTAAATGGAGGTCGCGAGATGCCTTTTGATAAGGAGGATCGTATTTTGGTTCCTTCACCAAAAGTGGCCACTTACGATCTTCAACCGGAGATGAGTGCTTATCTGATTCGCGATAAACTGGTAGAGGCTATAAATAGGGAGGTCTATGATTTTATTGTAGTTAATTTTGCAAATGGAGATATGGTTGGACACACTGGAGTCTATGAGGCTATTGAAAAAGCTGTAATAACTGTTGATGCCTGCCTGCGCGATGTGATTGAAGAGGCTAAAGACCACGGTTACGATGCTTTGATAATATCTGACCATGGTAATGCAGACAATGCAATTAATAAAGATGGTTCTCCAAACACGGCACACTCTCTTAACCCCGTTCCTATTGTATATGTTACAGAGAGAGAAAAAGCTGAAGTTACAAATGGGATATTGGCCGATGTAGCACCAAGTGTTTTGACTGTTATGGGTTTACCTATACCCGATAAGATGACGGGAAATATTTTAATAAAATAAATTATATATGAAAAAATCACTGATAACTGTTTTATCAATAGTAGGAGTTATTGGACTTTTGTTGATTTGGATGGTCAGCACTTATAATAAACTGGTAACACTAGACGAGGCGGTAACAGCACAATGGGCTCAGGTGGAGAGCGCATATAAGCGCAGGGTAGACCTTATTCCCAATCTTGTTGCTACAGTGAAGGGTTATGCCGGGCATGAAAGTAGTACTTATGAAAATGTTACGGCGGCTCGTGCAAAAGCTACACAAGTTACATTAGATCTTTCTGATATATCGGAAGAAAAACTTAAAGAGTTTCAAGCTGCTCAGGGAGAGTTGTCGGTAGCTTTGGGTAGACTAATGATGATTCAAGAGAATTATCCTGAACTGAAGGCAAATCAAAACTTTTTGGATTTGCAGGCTCAACTTGAAGGAACGGAGAATAGAATTAATACCGAAAGAGTGAGATATAATAATTCTTGCCGTGGATTTAACTCTAGTATTCGTCGTTTTCCCGGTATGCTTTTTGGTTTTGAAAAGAGATTATATTTTGAGATTTCTACCGAAGATATGGAGACACCAGAGGTACAATTTTAATAAATTACAAATCTTTTTTCCATAAATAAAAACTATATGAACGAACTATCTAACCCCATATCTTTTGAATAATGAGAAAATTAAGTATACTC
>DASRNO010000014.1:0-3648 GCA_035647375.1 Bacteroidaceae bacterium | reverse complement strand
TGATATTTTGCTGTTTTTTAATATCAATCTATTCGATTTGCAACCTTGGCAAAAAACATAGTTATTTTGAAAGGCACAACTTTTATTCTAAATTTGCTCTCTCAATTTGGTTAATAATTGCATATTTTGTTTTTTAATGTTCTCTATCTATTAACTAAAAGTTATCAGTACGTTTTTTTTAATCTTATTCGAATGAAAAAAAATCTTATCTTAGTAATTATCTCTCTGTTTTTCATCAGTTGTCAAGCCGATAATCCATACGTGGTCAAAACGACCAACGGAAAAGTTTGCGGTTTCAACGAAGAGGGTACTATGGCTTTCAAAGGCATTCCTTATGCAAAAGCGGAGCGCCTCATGCCTCCTGTGCCGGTAGAAAAATGGGACACTGTGCTTATGTGTGACCAGTGGGGAGTTCAATCTTTTCAAAATGGCAGAATTCAAGCCGGAAGTTCCGAAGATTGTTGTGTGTTAAATGTTTGGACAACAGATATCAAGGCAAAAAAGCCAGTTATGTTCTGGTGTCACGGGGGAGGATTTGATTCCGGGACATCAGCATGGAATCCCGGCATGGGGTTGGCAAAAAAAGATGTTGTTGTAGTAAGCCTAAACCACCGATTAAACATTATAGGATTTCTTGATTTATCTGCTACCGGCAATCCTAAATATAAGAATTCCGGTAATGTGGGTATGATGGATGTTGTTGCCGCATTAGAATGGGTGCGTGATAATATATCTAAATTTGGTGGTGATCCTAATAATGTTACCATATTCGGCGAATCTGGTGGCGGTGGCAAGGTAGGTACGCTAATGTGTATGCCATCTGCAAAAGGCCTTTTTCACAAGGCAATTATTATGAGCGGTACTATTTTAAACGTTAACAACAAGGCTATGACTGAAGAGTTGGGACTGGCGGTACTTGAAGAATTGGATATACCTGTTTCTGAAGTTGACCGTATTAAAGATATTCCATATGACAAACTCTATCAAGCAGGACAGAGAGCATTGGCAGCAAGCATAGGTACCCGCACACCGGGTACTCCTATGATGTGGGGGTTTGGTCCTACTCCTGATGGTGAAATTCTATTACAACAACCTTTTCAACCCGATTTTGCAAGTATATCAAGTGATATTCCTTTAATTATTGGAACTACATTCAATGAACTTCAACGCGGTCAATATCAGACTCCTATGACTTTAGATGAAGCGAAAGCCTCGGTAAAAACAATTTTTGGTGATGATACTGATGCATATGCTACAGAATTTGCCAAGGCATGGCCTGATATGATTCCGCAAGACCTTGTTTCAATAGATATGATGTTCCGCCCTAAAACGATTATAACAGCCGATGCTGCATCTAAATCAAAGAGAGCACCGGTCTATAACTACATGTTTATATGGAAATCACCAAGAACTCAGGTTTCGGCCCATGGCGCAGAACTAAATTTTTGCTTCAACACACTTCATCTTGCGGGTCGTGATTTGCCTAATCCATCCGAATCTGATATTCTGTTAGCTGACCTAATGTCACAATCATGGGCTAATTTTGCCCATACCGGAAATCCTAATGCAGATGGCTTGCATGAGTGGCATCCATATAGTGTAGAAAATGGTGAATGTTTATTGTTTGGCGAAAAAATAGAAGTTCGCAACAATTTTGATCGCAATTTACAGAAAATAATTGATTCTCACTGCTTTCAAAAACTTGATGATTATCGTTCTTCTGGCTCCCTGAAATGATTTCTCTTGACTCTACCTTTAAAGAGTAAATGAATTAGAGCTGCTAACTATAAAAATGGCTGACCGATTAACGGTCAGCCATTTAAGATTTGTGACTATAAGAGCTTATAGAAATAATATTGGATTATTTATTCTTGGCTCTTTGCTCTATCGCTATATTTATTTCGTCCATCTTCTCATCACTAAGTTCATATTTGGATATAATCCACATAGCAACTATAAGAAGTAGAGCCGGGATAACGCAAACCAACCAAAGAATACCCTGTTCAGCAAATGGCGATTGTACTGTCAGATCTTTATTAAAACCAACAAATGCCAATATAAAACCGGGAACTGCACCTCCAAGAGCCATTCCTGCCTTGAAAAATATTCCTGTAAGAGCATTTACTATTCCGGCTATTCTTCGTCCTGTTGTATACTCTCCAAATGCTATCACCTCTGGCACCAAAGCCCACATATATCCGGTAGCAACAATAACACCACTCGACTTAACAAATTGAGCCAGATAAATAAGCCATATATAAGATTTAAGTATAGGAACTATTGAAACAATATAGAGAAATGCCATACCCACAATAGCTACGCTCAGGAATATAAAGAACATGTTCTTTTTTCCTACAGCTTTCTTTATAGCCGGAACCATAGGCATAAATATAAATGCCGGTATAGAGCCAAGCCCCATAAAAATAGACATTTGAGATGTAGTAGCACTAATATTATAAGTCATATAATAAGAACCGGCTGCATTGCCTATGGACATCATTGCAAAAGCTGTTATAAAGAATAGTGCTAAGACGCGCAACGGACGATTTCTGAGAAATTCGGTCCAAAGATCAGAGACCTTTACGTTAGCACTTTCTGCCTTGTCCATAACAACTCTCTCTTTTGTCTGTGTAAAGCAAAAGATTAGAAAAATCATTCCTACGAGAGAATAAATAAGCATTGTTGTAAACCATGCATTACTATCGTTTGGCAAAGCATCTTGTATTGATGTAAGCTCTGTGTTTTTGTTAGCAAATAATTTAACCATAGCAGGAATACCCATAGATACTGCCAAACCACCCAAATTAGCCATAAACATTCGGGTCGATGTCAATACTGTTATCTCGTGAGTATCGCGCGTTAGTGATGCATTAAGAGCACCGTAGGGAACATTTACCAGTGTGTAAGCCATAGACATACCCACATATGTTATATAGGCATATAAAAGTGAGCCTGAGAATCCATTCCAAAAACAGAGAATTGCAAAACCTGTAAGAGGAATTCCACCTAATACAAGATATGCACGATATTTACCTAATTTAGGGTTTCGCTTATCAACAAAAGCGCCTACAATAGGATCCCAAATTACATCTATCAAGCGAACTATAAGAAACATTACACCTACCACATAAGGATCTATTCCAAATACATTGGTGTAGAAAAAAAGCAGATACATGCTTATCGTCTGATAGATAAGGTTTTGGGCCAAATCACCTGAACCAAAGCCGATACGCTGCAACCAGTTTAGTTTGTAAAAACCACTATTTACATCTTTTGCCATAATTCTATAAATGTTATTAATTGATTGTATACTAATTTCTTTAAATAGACTATTTTAGATATAATAAAAATCCATCATGTTGCACTTTGACTCCTCTAGTTAATTATATTACAGGACTGAGCGGCTAAATTAACTCTTTTTATTCTAATTTCTCATTGTTACAGATAATTTATTTTTAATAAAACAGCAATTTAACTTATACGCCTATTACTCAATAAACAATTAGCGTCATATTTTCTTAATATGAATTATAAATGTTGATAACTTAAATTATCACTACTGTCCACTTAAAACAAGTTGAGTGACAGCTGATTATCATTTCGCTCTTTGACATCGTTAATATCTATATTACTAAACAGCTCAATTAC
>DASRNO010000013.1:0-42850 GCA_035647375.1 Bacteroidaceae bacterium | reverse complement strand
AATTTGCATAGATAATATATTCAAATTAACTTTGTCTTTTTAAAAAAGACGAAAAATACTTACAAGTATGAGACTACTCTTATTAACACACCACAATCATTATACCTCGGAATAGGATTCGGTGGGCTGATAAGTGTATTCAGTTTATAGAGAGCTTACCGATAATGGTGAGCTCTTTTTTTTTATGATAAAATAGATAATTAGAATAATATGTTACGGATAGCAGTACAGTCAAAAGGCCGTCTTTTTGAAAAGACAATGGCATTATTACAGGAATCGGGTATAAGTTTTAGTCCTTCTAAACGGAGCCTATTGATTCAGGCGGTCAATTTTCCGATAGAGATACTCTTTCTACGCGATGATGATATACCTCAATCGGTAGCAAGTGGTGTGGCCGATGTGGGTATAGTTGGAGAAAACGAATTTATTGAACGTGCTCAAGATGCTGTAATAATAAAACGCCTTGGTTTCAGTAAGTGTCGTCTATCGCTAGCCATACCAAAAGGGATGAATTATACCGGACCTAAATGGTTTAACGGTAAAACAATAGCTACCTCTTATCCCGGTATTCTTAAAAACTATTTGAAAGAGAAGAGTATAACAGCTAATATTCATGTAATTAGCGGTTCGGTAGAGATAGCTCCCGGGATAGATTTGGCTGATGCTATTTTTGATATAGTAAGTTCAGGTTCCACACTTGTTAGTAATAATCTTCGCGAAGTTGAAACAATTATGAAGTCCGAAGCTCTACTTATTGGAAACAGGTTTATATCCGATGATAAGAGAGAGACACTCAATAAGCTTTTGTTCCGTTTTGATGCAGTTAAAACAGCTAAGGAGAGGAAATATATTCTTATGAATGTACCCAATGAGCGGCTTGAAGAGGTAATTCAAACACTTCCCGGTATGCGAAGTCCTACAGTTATGCCTTTGGCCCAGCAGGGTTGGAGTTCTGTACATTCAGTACTTGATGAAGAGCGCTTTTGGGAGATAATTGGGCGTTTAAAAGAGCTTGGTGCCGAAGGTATTCTTGTATTACCTATAGAAAATATGATATTATGATAATAGTAAAAAATGCCGATAAGAGTGAGTGGCCGGAGTTATTCAAAAGGCCGGCACTTAATGTTGATGAGATTTATGATCGTGTCCGGGAAATTATTTATCATGTTAGAGAAGAGGGCGATCAGGCTCTTTTTGAGTATGGACGTATGTTTGATTCGGTAAATATTCAAAATCTTTCGGTATCTGAGAACGAAATAGCCCAAGCAGGTAATCTAGTTAGCAACGAATTGAAAGAAGCTATTCGTATAGCTGCCGAAAATATTCGTAAGTTTCACATGGCTCAGTTGCCTAATAATATAGAAGTAGAGACAACTCCAGGAGTAGTTTGTTGGCAAAAAGCGGTTCCTGTGTCAAGTGTTGGTCTTTATATTCCAGGAGGTACTGCTCCACTCTTCTCTACAGTTCTTATGTTGGCTATTCCTGCAACTATTGCCGGATGCGATGAAATCATTATATGTTCTCCTCCCAACAAAGAGGGCAATATAGATCCCGCAATACTATATGCTGCAGATTTGGTCGGTGTAAATACAATTTTTAAACTTGGCGGTTCACAAGCCATTGCAGCCATGGCTTATGGCACTCAGACAGTTCCTAAAGTTAATAAGATATTTGGACCCGGTAACGCTTATGTTACAACTGCTAAACAGATAGTGTCTCTTGGCGATGTGGCTATAGATATGCCGGCCGGACCCTCTGAAGTGCTAGTAATTGCTGACGATAGTTCTGATCCGGTCTTTGTTGCGGCCGATCTACTATCGCAGGCAGAACATGGTGCCGACAGTCAGGTAATACTTGCCACCACCTCCGAACAACTTATCAATAATGTACAAAAAGAGGTGGAGGTCCAACTGGCCCATCTTCCCCGTATGAAGATAGCGTGTGAGTCGCTTAAAAATAGCCGTCTGGTACTTATGCCCAGCATGAGTACTATTGTAGAGTTTACTAACTGGTATGCTCCCGAACATCTTATTATTCAAACAGAAGAGTATGTCGATATTGTGGATAATATACGCAATGCCGGTTCTGTTTTTCTTGGTCCTTATTCACCCGAGAGCGTTGGTGATTATGCATCAGGAACCAATCACACTCTTCCCACAAGTGGTTATGCAAAAGCATATTCAGGAGTAAATATTGACAGTTTTGTAAAAAAAATTACTTTTCAGGAAATATCCCTTGAAGGATTACGTAGGTTAGGACCTGTTGCTCAGAAACTTGCTGAAGCCGAATCTCTCGAGGCACATAAGAATGCAATTACCGTTAGGCTTAATAAGAAATAAGTTTTTAAATTTGCAGTAATGAAACCATTAGAGAGTCTTGTTAGAAAAAATATTTTAAAGCTCAAGCCCTACTCTTCGGCACGTAATGAGTATCAGGGTAAGGAAGCCAAAGTGTTTCTTGATGCAAATGAGAACCCTTACAATACGCCTTTCAATAGGTATCCTGATCCATTGCAGAGAGATTTAAAAGAGCGTCTCTCAGAGATAAAAAAAGTTTCTGCCGATACAATTTTTTTAGGAAATGGTAGTGATGAGGCGATAGACCTTATGTATCGTGTTTTTTGCGATCCGGGAGCAGACAATGTGGTGGCTATGGAGCCAACTTATGGAATGTATAGGGTTTGTGCAGATATAAATAATATAGAGTATCGTCCTATTCAGACCGATGCAGATTATCAACCAGATGTAGAGTCAATGTTGAGAGCTGTAGATGATAATACAAAGCTATTGTTTTTTTGCTCGCCCAACAATCCTTCGGGCAATCTTGTAAAGAGAGACCTTCTTGAGCACGCTTTAAACAAATTTCAGGGTATAGTGGTGGTAGACGAGGCTTATATAGATTTTGCCAACTGCAAATCTTTTATACATAGCCTTGATAGATGGCCCAATTTAGTAGTACTTCAAACTTTTTCAAAAGCATGGGGTTGTGCCGGACTCCGTCTGGGAACAGCTTTTGCCAACACCTCTATAATATCTTTAATGAATAAGGTAAAGTATCCATACAATGTGAATATGTTAACACAACAGCAGGCTCTTACGCAGATGGAAAACCATCATAAGGTAGAAGAGTGGGTTAGCTCTATACTCTCCGAAAGGAGCAGGTTGATAAAGAGTTTTGAAGAGCTGGATATTTGCGAACGAATATATCCCTCTGATGCAAATTTCTTTTTGGTTCGAGTTGTAGATGCAGATAAAATTTATAATTACCTTGTAGATAATGGTATCATTGTACGTAACCGTAGCCGGATACTCTTATGCGGAAATTGTTTAAGAGTAACCATTGGACAGCCCGAAGAGAACAGTCAATTACTTGAAAGCTTAAAAAAATATTAAAACATTATGAAAAAAAGAGCTCTATTTATTGATCGCGATGGTACACTTGTAGTAGAACCTCCTGTAGATTATCAGATAGACACGTTGGAAAAGTTGGAATTTTTGCCAAAAGTAATTAGTAGTCTCTCTTTTTTACGTAAAAAGATGAATTACGAGTTGGTTATGGTGAGTAACCAAGATGGCTTGGGTACAGAATCCTTTCCAGAAGAGACATTTTGGCCTTCGCAGAACATGATTTTAAAGACTCTGGCAGGCGAAGATATAGAGTTTGATGACATTTTAATAGACAGAAGTATGCCCGAAGAGAACTCTCCAAATCGGAAACCGGGTGTTGGAATGTTAGGGAAATATTTGTCGGGAGATTACGATCTTTCGGACTGTTTTGTTATAGGCGATAGAATAACCGATGTAGAGTTAGCAAAAAATCTTGGAAGCAGAGCCATACTATTTAGTGATAATCTCGACACTCTTCCGGACAATTTAAAGGAGTATTGCGTATTAGTTACTACAGATTGGTGGAAAATTGCAGAGTTTATTTTTGCTGGTTCAAGAAAGGCCTCTATGCAACGTACCACAAAAGAGACCGACATTCAAATAGATATAAATCTTGACGGAAATGGCGATTGTCAGATAAATACCGGTATTGGTTTTTTTGACCACATGCTTGAACAGATAGGTCGTCATGGAGGTATAGATATGAAGATTAAGGTAAGAGGCGATCTTAAAGTAGATGGGCATCACACAATAGAAGATACAGGTATAGTGCTGGGTTACTGTATAAAAGAGGCATTAGGCGATAAAAGAGGAGTAGAACGTTACGGTTTTGTTCTTCCCATGGACGACAGTCGGTGTCAAGTTCTCATAGATTTTGGTGGGCGTTCTTGGTTGGTTTGGGATGCCAAGTTTAAGCGCGAGAAAATTGGCGATTTTCCTACAGAGATGTTATATCACTTTTTTAAGTCATTTAGCGATGCTGCTAATATAAATCTTAGTATACATGCTGTGGGCGATAATGAGCATCACAAATCCGAAGCTATTTTCAAAGCTCTTGGAAGAGCGTTAAAAATGGCCATAAAAAGAGATATTTGGCATTATAATTTGCCCTCTACTAAAGGTTTACTGTAAAACTATTTTTTAGATCGGTAACTCTTGTTTAGACCGTTTAAAACCTCGTTTGTAATATTCATTGAGGGGTCAATAAGCAAGATGTTGTCTCCAACTTTACTTAGAATTATGTTGAATCCATTCTCTTTGTTATACTCTTTGAGAAAGGTTTGGATAGCTTCGCTTATTCTAAGACTGTTATTTTCATGTTCTATAGAGAGTTCCCTGCTTAGACGTTCGTTAAGATCCTGTAACTCCTGCTGCCTTCTTACAAGACGGTCCTGCTCTTGTTGAGCCCGTTCTTGAGAAGAGAATACATTATTTTGAATTTTCTTCTGAAAATCCTCGTACTCCTTCTGAAATTTCGAGGCCTCTTCTGTTAAATGCAGACGGCTGTTTTCCTCTTTCCGGAGCATCTCTTCAGATAGGTCCAGATAGAAGTTGTAATTTACAAGCAGAGAGTCTATATCGACATAAGCAATTTTTATATTAGTTGTTTCTACAGAAACAGAATCTGGGTTATAAGGAACTACCGCAATAGAAGTAGAACTAGTAGGCTTATTGGTACACTGAGTGAACAGAACTACAAGAACGGACAATAATAGCCCGTTATGACCTTTTCTAATTTTCATAAATGTAGAGTATCTATTATTTAATTTACTTTTGTATTAATATTACCTTGCTTTTCAGCTACGGCTATTTTATTTTCTATTTGTGCTTGAGCATCTTGTGTTTGAATACAACCTATACCTCTTTTTTTCATTAAAGGATTGCTTCCAACATGCATGTTAGGAAATTTTCCGTCGCGTTTTAACCAAATACCAACCGACAGCAATGCAATTCCAATAAGAATTAATATAAAGGTTACAACCAGAGTCTTAAACATTTCTACTATTTTTGTACTATAGGTGGCGCAAAGATACACACCTTTGTTGAACAGTGTAACGCTTATTTAAATAAAAAACCTTATTAATCTCCACGAGTTGAAAGGTTTAGTTTTAATTATATTAAAAACAAAAAATTATGGTTAAACAATCCAAACACAAAGACGATAACATCTGGTCTGATCCCATTTTTGATTATTTCGCCAAAATATCACTTATTCCAAGGCCATCAGGAAAAGAGGAGAAGATAATAAAATTTCTAAAGGAGTTTGCTCAGAGTCATAAACTTGATATTACTATTGACAAAGTAGGAAATACTTTGATAAAAAAGGGTGCAAGCGAAGGGTATAAAAATCGTTGTACAACAGTTCTTCAGGCTCATGTTGACATGGTTTGCGAAAAGGAGGCCAATATAGAACACGATTTTCTTAAAGATCCTATAAAACCTTACGTACACAATGGTTGGTTAAAGGCAAAGGGCACAACTCTTGGTGCTGACAACGGCGTAGGAGTGGCCATGATATTAGCATGTCTTGCCGACAACACCTTGAGTCATGGTCCGATAGAGGCGCTTTTTACAGTAGACGAGGAGTCCGGATTAACGGGTGCAAAGGCGTTAGAGGCCGATTTCTATAAAGGCTCTATTTTGATAAATCTTGATACAGAACAGGAAGGAGAGATATGTGTTGGCTGTGCCGGTGGAGTTACATCCAGATTTACATTTAATTTCTCTCCGGAATCACCTCCGGAAGGTTATTTTTTTGTACAAGTAGAGATAGATCGTTTAAGAGGCGGACATTCGGGCGACGACATAGATAAAGGTTACGCCAATGCCAACAAAATATTGGCTCATTTTTTAAATATAGTTTTTGATAAATATGATGCCCGTCTTTGTCATATTCACGGAGGAAATCTTCACAATGCCATTCCCAGACAGGCTAGTGCAATTATAGCGTTACCATCGGCCTATAAAGAGAATATAAGGGTGGATTTTAATATTTTCTGTAGCGATGTAGAGGCAGAGTATTATAATATAGAGAGCGGAATTCGATTTGTTATGAGTTCCACAGATGCTAGCACTACCTGTATGGATAAAAAAACATCAATTAATCTTATTCACTCTCTAAGAAGTGTTCATAACGGTGTTTACAGAATGAGTAGTAGAATTCCGGGACTGGTTCAAACATCTACAAATTTGGCTTCAATAAGAATGGAGAATAATTCTGTAGTAGTGGTTGCCAGTCAGCGAAGTATGTCAGATTGGGGTTTGAGCGATGTAGTAGGGAGTGTAAAGTCCACATTCCGATTGGCAGGCGCTAATGTAGCTCAGAGTGATGGTTATCCGGGTTGGGAGCCCAATCTTCAGTCGGAAATACTTAAAATAGCCGTTCCTGTATATCAGGAGTTGTTTGGAGTAGAACCTAAAGTAAAGGCCATACATGCCGGCCTTGAGTGCGGGCTTTTTTTAAAAAACAGGCCGGAGTTAGATATGATATCTATAGGTCCTACAATATTGGGAGCACATTCACCCTCAGAAAGATTAGAGATAACTACTGTTAAAAAATCGTGGGATTTTTTGCTTGCTATTTTGCGGAATATCCCTCCGGTAGAGACAATATAAAGTTATATAAATTCGTTAAATGGTTGTTCGGCTTAAATTTTAATCATATAAAAGTGAAAGAGATTAAAGATAAGAGGTTAAAAAAATGGTTGTTTTTGCATTTTGTAGCAGTTGTTCGGTTCACTATTTTGTTGATTGTAGTGAGTTGCAACAAAAGTATAGAATACTCCAATAATCCCTCTCATATATTGTCTCTCTCTACCGACACTATAAGTTTCGACACTGTTTTTACATCGATAGGTTCTGTTACCAAATCAATGACCATCTACAATAAAAACAGTGCTGCCCTGCGCCTTTCAGCCTCGCTGGCCGGTGCAGAGTCAAGTAATTTTAGAATGAATATATATGGAGAAAACGGAATCACAGTTCAAGATATTGAAATAGCTCCAAAAGATAGTCTCTATCTTTTTGTGGCAGTTACCATAGATCCGGATCAGAGAGATAATGCATTTTTTATTGGCGATTCAATACTTTTCACTCTAGAAAGCGGAGTTATACAGAAGATAATGTTGGTAGCTTACGGACAGAACGTCAACATTATAAAGGGATTAAAAATATTGAATGATTCCGTTTTTACGTCGAATAAACCCTATCTTATATTAGATTCACTCTATGTAGCTCCTGAGGCTACACTTAGAATAATGCCCGGAGCCACACTCTACTTTCATAAAGGGGCGGGGTTGGGAGTTGCCGGTACTCTTATAGCAACCGGCACTCCCGATAGCCTTATTACCTTTAGAACAGACAGACTCGATAATTTGTTTAACTATCTACCCTATGATAAACTACCTGGGCAGTGGGAGGGTATTAATCTCTATTCCGGAAGTTATTATAACAAGTTTGAGCATTGCCGAATATATGGTGCACATTACGGAATAGCTGCTATCTCTCGCAATTGCGACACTCTTACATTAACTCTGAATAGTACCTCAATTCATAATATAGAGGGTAGTTGTATAGATTTGAAAAACAGTTTTGTTATAGCTGCAAACTCGCTTTTTAGTAATGCTGGTATAAATTGTGTTTCGTTAATAGGAGGGCGTTCTCGTTTTCAGTTCTGTACCATTGCTAATTTTTACCCGTGGGGTGAAAAGGATAGATCATTAGCGGTGAGCAATAAGCAGTTTGATAATCTATATCCCCTGTTAGAAGCTACTTTTATCAACTGCATAATAACCGGTACAGGAAAAGAGTCTTTGGGAGGAGAAGTAGTAGATTCATTATCACCATCATTTACAAACGAGTTATCTAAATTTAAAATATCCAATTCTTTGTTGCTTACCACCGATACACTTAGAGAATATTTTTTCAATAATATTTTTGACAGGTCGGAAAACGCAGTAAGCGGAAGTAAAAATTTTCGCTTTATAGATGGAGCTGTATTAAATTACGATTTCAGACTTGACTCTCTTTCACCGGCCCGAGAAATTGGTCTTATTGAGTATGTAGCGGAGTATCCCGTAGATATTATTGGTGTACCCCGTACAGATATTGGCCGGCCCGACTCCGGCTGTTATCAGTACACCCCCTATTGAAAAACAATTTTTTATACTATGAAATACATACACAAACTATCATTTTTATTTGCAATTATTTTACTCTTATTTCTACCGATTATTTCGGCTCAGAATGTTTTTACAGTGATGTTTTACAATGTTGAAAATTTTTTTGACTGCTATGACGACCCGGATAAAGAGGATGAAGAGTATATACTGGGTGGAAGCAGAAACTGGAATTATTATCGATATTGGGAGAAGATGAGAAATGTGAGCCGTGTAGCTGTTGCAGCCAATAGTGAAAACTCTCCTGCACTTATAGGTCTTTGCGAGGTTGAGAGCGATAGTGTCTTGATAGATCTTACCACCAGATCACCATTACGAACTATTGGTTACAATTATGTAATGACCTCCTCGCCCGATAGAAGAGGAATAGATGTGGCGCTTATCTACAAGAGAGGCTTTTTTGATCTTATTGGACAAGAGTCTTTGAGAGTAGACTTGAGACCCATGAGTAGTTCGCCTACACGCGATATCCTTCATGTATGGGGTAGAGTTTTGACAGGCGATACTGTCGATATTTATATTTGCCATTGGCCAAGTCGTATATCGGGGGTGATACAGACAGAGCCTTTAAGAATGAGAGCTGCCACAGTGGCCAGAGAATCTATAGAGGGGGTTCTTAAGGAGAGAGAGAGACCATATATACTGTTAATGGGCGATTTAAACGAAGGCCCTAACGACCCAGCCGTAAGGGATGGTTTAAGGGCCAAACCCTTTTTTGAAGGTTATTTGTCGGCCGACACCATTCTTATTACTCTTATGGATACTATACCTAATGGCAGTTATAAATATCAGGGAGAGTGGGATAAATATGATCAGTTCATTGTGAGTGCCACTCTACTGAACGGATTAGGTAATTTACAGGTTGAAAATGTTAAAATTCTTGATTTAGATTTCCTGTTAGAAGAGGATAAGAAATATGGTGGTTATTTGCCCTTTAGAACCTATAATGGATATCGTTATCAAGGAGGATATAGCGACCATCTACCCATAATAGTAGATATGTTGTACTAAATGTCTCTTTCTATTCGTGATGGTAGGGCATTCCGTTCAATATAGAGAGAGCTCTATACAATTGCTCTGTGAATATCAGCCTTACTATTTGGTGAGAAAAGGTCATTTTAGATAGAGATATTTTTTGATTGGCCGCACTATAAACTGAATCAGAGAATCCGTAAGGGCCTCCAATTATAAATAGAAGCCTTTTCCCCGTTAGCAGTTCAGTACGTCCCAGCCAATCTGCCATCTCTATAGAGGTCATTTCTACACCTTTATCGTCGAGCAAAATCATAATATCAGTTTTTTGTTTTCTTTTAAGTATAGCCCTCCCTTCAAGCTCTTTTTGAGTGGTGTTATTCATATTCTTAGTGTTCTTTAATAAGGGAATAAATTCAATATTGAATGGTATAAAACGGTTTATTCTAGCAACGTAATCTTTTACGCCCTCGTCTATATATTTAAATGCATTTTTTCCCACCACCAGTAGAGTTGTCTTCATTTTCAGAAAAATTTAATTGCGAATATAATCAAAAAAACCGCAAAAAAATTTATAGCTAAGCGGGTGGTTAAATTTATTTAAATAACCTGTTTATAGATTATTTATTGGCTTTTATAGAGTGTTTTATATAAACGAAGATTTTTTTTTTTGCCACATTTGTATTTATAAAGTAATATATGAGAACAGTTAAGAATAAATATAAAGTCTTGGAGATTGCACTTTATATTGCCCTATTCACCTATATAGCATTTTTATTTTTGCCTATCATGGACAACCTTTATGGTATGGTAGATAGAAGTGTATGGTTGGATATAGATGCTTTACAGCTCTCCATTCTGACACTTTCGCCAGTTTTAATACTACTTTTGCTTAATAGTTTGGTTCTTATGCCCAAACTACTTTTTACAAGAGGTAGGGAGTGGTGGTATGTTATAGCTATTTTCGGTGTAATTTTTACCTATATGTTTTTGTGCAGAGTGTGGATTGACAATTTTCAATCATCTGTTCCCAAAACAATATTGAATTTAGAAGAGCGTAGAAAATTGCAATCCGAAAGGGTTAGAAGAGAGAAAGAGTGGATCTATAATAGGAGATACGCTCCTGCTCCTCCCTATTTTCCGTTGCCATTTGCTCCGGTTAGTCATAATTCTAAGCCACATCCCTATATTTTTAATAAAAAGTCCGATATAGAGAGATCTCCCACTATCATATTTATAAACTGGTTTGAGGATAAAATGTTCTCTGCTTTTGTACCCAGTTACAGCCGTATGATGATGATTTTTTTAATCATTGTTTTTAATGTGGCGGTCAAACTCTTTTTTAGAACACTTAGAAAAGAAGAACAGTATCAAAAAGTAAGAAACGACGCTCTTACAGCCGAGCTTGCCTATTTAAAATATCAGGTAAATCCTCATTTTTTTATGAATACCTTAAACAATATTTACTCTTTAATAAATATAGATGGTGAAAAAGCAAAGGAGTCTATTTTAGATATTTCGAAAATTATGCGTCATATTCTCTATGAATCGAATAAGGATTTTATTTCACTCAACAAGGAGATAGAGTTTTTAAGAAATTACATAGATCTGATGAAAATCAGAATAAGTGATGATGTAAAATTGGAGATAGATTTTCCCGATACAGATCCCATTTGGAGTAATAAGATGTATAAGATTAAAGTGCCCCCCCTGTTGTTTATCTCTTTTATTGAGAACTCTTTTAAGCATGGGGTTAGTTATAACAACCCCTCTAAGCTCAAATATAGTATCAAGCTGGATAGTAATAGATTGCATTTTTTCACAGAGAATCCTATTCATCGTCCATTAAAAAAAGGGGTAGGAGGATTTGGTATAAGTAATGTGAAAAAAAGGCTCAAGCTGTTGTATGGAAAGAGCGTTATTCTAAATATAGAAGAGAAAAACAATATTTATAGTGTAAACTTAATAATACCCACATAATTATGATTAGATGTATAGCTATTGACGATGAGCCTCTTGCTCTAAATAACTTAGAGAATTATATAAAAAAGACTCCGGCTCTTGAATTTATAGACTCCTTTATCAATCCAACTGAAGCATTAGGACTTTTATTAAAAGAGAAAGTAGATTTGATGTTTATTGATATTAACATGCCTGATATTAACGGTTTAGATTTTGTAAAGTCGTTATCAGATACTCCTATGGTTGTTTTTACTACAGCTCATAGCGAGTATGCCGTAGAGGGTTTTCGAGTTGATGCAGTAGATTATCTGCTTAAACCGTTCGGGTACAAGGAGTTCCTTCGTTCAGTAGGGAAAGCTCTTAAACTCAATCAATTTTCAAATTCTAAAAAACAAAAATCTTTAGATAGAAACGACGAATATATATATATAAAAGCAGAATATAAGGTAATTAAAATCAGGTTAAAAGATATAATTTACATAGAGAGTATGAGCGAATATGTTAAAATCTATGTTCACGATCTCTCCAAGCCTCTTATTACTTTGCTTAGTCTTAAAAATATAGAGGATAGTTTGCCTAAAGATCGCTTTATGAGAGTGCATCGTTCCTATATAGTGAATCTTTTAAAGATTAAAGAGGTGCAGAGAATGAGAATAGTATTTCCCAACTCTGTATTTATTCCTATTGGTGAAAGTTATAAAGATTTATTTTTCTCTTATATTGAAAATAATTATTTAGGTAAAGAGTAATATATTACTCTGAATATTTTTGTTTATATTTGCCAGATATAGAATATTGATATACGTGCAATTACAACAATTAGACACTCTCAATATAAGTTTTAATGGAGCTGGAGCGAGTTTGCTAAATATATTCCTGGCTATAATAATGTATGGTGTCGCTCTTGGAATAAATCCCAGATTCTTTAAAGGAATATTCGAGAAACCAAATTCTTTGCTAATAGGGCTTCTTTGTCAATGGATATTATTGCCTTTATCCACCTATTTGCTTGTTGTAGCGGGTAAAAATATTATTCCTCCAATGATGGCCATGGGGCTAATTCTTGTGGCTTCGTGCCCTGGGGGAACAGTTTCCAACTTTATGACCTCTTATGCTAAGGGTAACTCAGAGCTCTCAATTTTGATGACTAGCATAACAACTATGGCAGCTCCCATATTTACACCCATCAATTTTGCTGTATGGGGTGGTTTATATGTAAAATACCTTAACAAACATGCTGAGGGGGTATTGCAAACTCTTCAAATTCCATTGACACAGATTTTTATTACAATATTTCTTATAATTGGCTTACCGCTGATTTTAGGTGTGCTCACTGTTAAATACACCCCCTCTCTTGCCAAGATTCTTAAACCGTTAATGTCCTATTTCTCTGTTGCTCTATTTATAGCTATTGTAGCTGTAATATATTATAACAATTCCGAACTATTTGCCCGCTATATCAAATATGTTTTTGTTATTGTTCTTTTTCATAATTTTTTAGCCTTAGTTATAGGTTACATAGCCGGAACAGTTAGCAATATGTCCATTAAAGATAGACGTTCAGTAACTATAGAGGTTGGAATACAGAATTCAGGCCTTGGATTGCTACTACTGCTTAATACGAATATATTTCCCAATGATCTTGCCAATGGGGGTATGGTGTTTGTCACAGCCTGGTGGGGTGTATGGCATATAATATCAGGTCTAGGTGTTGCCACTATCTTTAGATTGTCCAATTTTGACACAATCGGCCTACCAAGACACAGAACTTTTTAATTATGGGTAGAAAAATTCAGGATGGTCATTTCAAATATTTTTTTATAAAGTACATAGTTGATTTTTTCCTACGTAATTCATATCGTAGATTCCAGGTTGAAGGATTAGAAAATTTGCCAGATAAAAGTAGTGTAATATGGGCGTCGAATCATACCAATGCGCTTATGGATGCTTTAGTACTTCTAGCCTCTACAAAAAGTCAAAAAGTATTTCTGGGACGTGCCGATATCTTTAATAAACGACTGGTAATCCGCTTGCTTGCTTTTATTAAGATGATGCCCATATATCGTATACGCGATGGTTTTAACTCTCTGAAACGTAATGAAGAGGTTATATCTAAGGCTATAGATGTTTTAAAAGATTGTGTACCACTCTTAATATTTCCCGAGGCAACTCATAGAACAAAACACTCTCTTCTTCCTATAACCAAAGGAGTTTTTCACATAACATATGCTGTTGCAGAGATAAATGGTAGTAAAAAACCGGTATATATTCAACCTATAGGTATAGATTACGGGGATTTTTTCAGATATCGTTCAACAGCTCTGATCCGTTTTGGAAAACCAATAGACGTGACAAAATTTATTGTTGAAAATAAGGGGATTAGTCAGCCCGTACAGATGCGACAATTTCGAGAAATTCTTTCACGTTCTCTTTCCGAACTTATATCTTTTGTTCCGGACGATAATGATTATGACTCCATTTGGGAGTATGCAAAACTTAGAACTGGTAACAAAGCTTACTTTAAAAAAGTATTGGTTAAACAGGAGCGTGCTTGCGGCTGTCGGTTAAATGGACTTATGCGTATTCAGGCTGTAAATAGATATGCCATTAATCAGGCGCTAACACTTAGAGAGCAAAGTCCCGAGGTAGCAGCCGAACAATTCCAGAAGATAGATAAGCTTAGGCTATGGCGCATTCAGAATGGAGTCTCGGTATATTCAATAGCTAAAAAAAATGCCGGTCTCTCTGCATTTTTCAATTTTTTCCCACTTATTATTGGACTACCATATTTTATTTTCTCAATAATAGTTTCCATTCTGATATGGTTAACAGCACAATTAATTCTTAGTAATATTAAAGACGAGGCATTTAATAATTCAGTGCGTATATGTGTGCGTTTAGTTATGTCGCCTATCTCTGTTTTGCTTTGGGGTGTTATTTTTTTTATAAGCATGCCATTATATATGGCTATAGTAGCAACCATTCTACTTTTTCCCGCATGCTCTTACTATTATGATTACAAGGAATTTTTCCGCCGATGGATGTCTGATATTCGTTGGACATTACGTAAGAAAAAAGCTCCTAAACTTTAAAACAGATAATTAAAACCTATATTAGATTTCATACTCTCTCCATCCTGATAGTCAAAAGCTTTTGCCATATAAGCCGATATAACCATATTTCTATTCATTATCAGTTTAATACCAAGTCCGGCCGATTTATGTATGGTTTCGTTTAAGCCAGAGTATATAAGATTATGAGTTAGTTCACTATTCCCCGTTACTTTAGACCAGGCCTTTTTCTGTTCTAAACCACGCAGAGGGTCAATTACCGTACCGGCATCGAAGAAGGGGTTTGTAGCAACTTTCCAGTTTTGATTAATAAGATTAAATCTAAAAACGGTAATTCTACACTCCAAATTCAACCAGCTCAACCCCTTGCCCATAACGGCGTTACGGTTTATACCCCTTAGTGAAGAGTTGCCTCCAAGTCCCTCGGTGTACATCTTCCTAAAAAACATACTATTAATATTCGAGGCAAAATACCAGGGTATATCGCCTGCAATAACTGATTGTACACCTACTCTATAGGCCAAAACAGCTTTCTCCGCCATAATAGGTATATATTGACAACCTATAAAAGTAAATCCTAAATGGCTATATCCCCTATTATCTATTATGTCGGGAGTCATTGTAAGTCCTGCTTCAATATTGAAACCTTTTGAAGGGTCGCTGTCATGATCTCTTGAGTCGTATATAAGGCCGGCTCTTAATTGAGTTATATTCCCACCATTTTTTTCGTTCTCCTTTATTAGTCCCGAATTAACATAAAGATTGTAAAGAGTAGTTTGATCAGTAGTTCCCTGAATAGAAGACTCTTTTATTCCATAGTGATAGAATGCTGCTCCTATAGCCCAGTTAAGATTGCCAATTAACTCTTTTCTAATACTAACAACCGCTCTAAATAGGTTGCGATGCATATTGTTGAAAGCTGTTTTATATGGGCTGTAATCGGGAGTAAGTATTCCGGCAATCTCTTTTAAAGCAAAGTTGGAGCCGGGGTAGTAATTGTTTGTGCCATTAAAACCAAAAAACTCATATTTTTTAGCGTTAAAATATGAGCAGTCATAAAAAAAGAGTCCTTTGGGTATAAGATACTTAAAATCGCCATAGCTACGCAGATTAGCTGAACCTTTTGTATAGGCCGATAGTTCTAAATTAATTTTATAATCATAAACAGGGTAATTGGTGCCATTGCCATAATTGAAAAAATCTACTGCAGCACCATACTGCAAGCCTAAATCAGAGTCCCATCCCACAACAGGTAGTGGGCCAATATTCCATCCGCTTTTAATAATCTCTGATTCGTTCTGAGCCCATATTAGGCATGTCATTAAAGAAAAAGCCAAGGCCGATAAGATCTTTTTTAGCATATTATTATTTTTTAGCTTACCTTAAATTAAGTAATGGGCGAAGATAAAAAAATCTTCCGAAAGCTTTTATGCCTTCAGAAGATTAGTTTACATCTGTAATATATCTTATGCTTACAGATATCAGTCAATACTGATAGATTGTACCTCGTTCTTTTTATCCTCCGCTTTTAATTTTGGAACATTAATATAAAGAACTCCATTGTCTACTTTTGCTGAAATTTTATCCCGGCTAATATCCTCAGGTAGGATATAACTCTGATTCACTTTCTGATATGAGAATTCACGTCTTAAGTAGTTAGGCTTATCCTTCTCCTCTTTATTATCTTTTTTTATCATAGATATAGACAAGATATTGTCGCAGTCAATTTGTAGATTGATATCCTCTTTTTTGAGTCCCGGAATGGCAAACTCTATATCGTAAGCCTTAGAATTCTCAATAACATTCATTGCCGGTGCGGCAACAGCAGAGCGATTTACAAACCATTCATCATTAAAAAAGTCGTTAAACAGACTTGGCAGCCAATTCTGCCCATAATTTTGATTTCTTTTTGCTAGTACCATAATATTATCTCCTATAATTTAAATTGTTAATAATCTATTCTCACCATAAATAATACAAATAGAGTGCCCATTAATAAACATGACATAATGACACTTGTTTGCAAAAACAAACTGACAATATGTCAAATAGATGTAAAAAACCCCGACAGATTAGCTGCCGGGGGTAGTATAGATATAAGAAATAGTATTATTTAGCCCAAGGTATCCATTTCATGTAGTCAACCTCTTTTAGTTTATCGTCAACCTTAGTTACAATAGTGTTAGCGTCCATTTTTCCTAAAAGGAATTTATCTATAAAAGCTTCAACTTCGGGGTATTGGCTTTGTGGTAGTGCACAATGTCCATGTCCTCCCTGTATAGAGTATCCCATACGGTCTTCGATACCAAATTTTTCCCATACTTTACGGGCGGCAGCACTTGAAACATAGTTAGATTCTTCAGCAAGCCACTCATAATCGGTATTACCAAGAACCAGAAGTGCACGTGGACAAATTAAGGCTGCAAGTTCATGATGGTCCATAGGTAGGCGTGCTGTATTTTCGCCCGAATACTGGAACATACTCTCCATAAACCAGGCGTGGCTGGTATTTCCCAGAGTCTCAACATTGCCAAGCGTTTCTGACACTCTCCATGCATTAACTCCACCGCCTCCGGGTTCTTGTGCTATTGTAAGAGCAATACGCTCGTCGAAAGCACCACAGTAAAGCGCCATTTTACCAGCGAACGAACATCCTGATACAGCCAAATAGTTCATATCAATCTTGCTATTTTCCACACCTACCATTTCAAGCCCGTCAAGAATGCGGCTTAGGCCCCATGGCCATGCACTATAAGCACCCATCTCTATAAGTTCGGGGTAGAGCCTGTTTATAGGTTCGCTTCCCCGTTTCTGAGTATGTGCCATAACTTGACTAAAATTGTAAGATATCTGCGCTATTCCTCGTTTGTCGAACATAGTAGCAGGCAGACTACCTGATCCGCCACCCATGCCTATAATTGCAGGGAAAGGGCCATCACCCTCGGGATACTTAATATTGGCAGTAAGAGTAAGAGTTTCACCATTTACGGTAATATTAACAGTAAGCCTATTATCTTCTATCGAAGCCGTTATATTCTCTTTGGGCACCATTGGCTTATCTCCAAGCTCATAGTGTTGCAGCTCTTTGATAATTTCGGCACGGCGTCGTGACCAGTCTTTGATTTTTTTAACTTGGCCCTTGCCATTTGACCATTCAAATGGATTAGGTAGAGTAGTGACAATAGGAGACTCTTCAAGAGTAGGCATGTAGGGGGCTTTGAAATGGGCACCGGTGTGCTCCACATTATAAACCAAAGGAATGCTCTTTTTTGAGAGCATAGGCAATGCGGAGATAGTGAAAATCACCATCATCCCTAATTTCATAATTTTTTTCATTTGATCATTTTAGTTAGTAAAACAGCTTCAAATATATAAATAATATAACCAAAATAGTTACAATTTCATTTAAAATAAAATTGAAATTGAGGATATTATTCGTTTGGTTTATAATTAACACCTATATATCGGGGGATATAGTAAGAAAAATAGTATCATATTAATAGAATAAATAAGACCGGAATCCAAATTGGATTCCGGTCTATGGTAGCGCCTACGGGAATCGAACCCGTATGCCAAGAATGAGAATCTTGTATCCTAGCCGTTAGATGAAGGCGCCATTATAACAAAACATCAAAACTAATAGCTCCAAGCAAGCGGAAGCTGGGGGATTCGAACCCCCGGTACAGTCACCCGTACGGCAGTTTAGCAAACTGCTGGTTTTAGCCACTCACCCAAACTTCCTATAGGGAACCATCTTTACAGTTCTCGAAGCGGGCACAAAGATAGCTACTACTTTTTATCTCTGCAAGAAGTATCTTTGTAATTTTCAAAAAAAATACCTTGTATAATTAATGAAAGGTATAATAATGAGAGGTGGACATTCGTTATTAAAGTTAGCATAATTAAATATTTAAGATGTCAAGTATAAATAGAGCGAGTCTACCCAGAGGATGCCGCCTTATAGATTTTCCTGAAAAAATAGATCGGCGTGGAGTGTTATCGTTTGCTGAAGGCCATCAACATATCCCATTTCAGATAGAGAGAGTCTTCTGGATATATGGAGTGCCAGAGGGTGAAATACGTGGAGATCATGCACATAATGAATCGTCCGAGGTGGTAGTACCGGTAAGTGGAAGTTTCCTCATGGTGGTAGACGACGGTGTAAGGCGTGTTGAGATATTTATGGATTCGCCCTCTCAGGGTATACTTATTCCTCCCGGAGTGTGGTGTGAACTTAGTTCTTTTGCTCCCGGTACTGTATGTGTGGTACTTGCATCGCACTCCTACAATGCTTCGGGTTATACACATAACTACAAACAATACAGAGAGTCTCTTACAACAATAAAACGATACAATCCGCTTATGGAGAGCGAATGGAACGAATTTGTTCGTAATTCAAAAAATGGTACATTCTTGTTAGAGCGAGGTTATATGGATTATCATAGTGATCGTTTTACAGACTCCTCTTTGATGTTTTATAAACAAAACCGTCTTATAGCATTGTTACCAGCTAATTGGCAAAAAGAACAGGCTACTGTAGAGTCTCATGGCGGCCTTACCTACGGAGGCGTAATTTTGTCACCTAATATAACGGCTGTTGAAACCCTTCAAGTCTTCATAATGGCTATAGATTGGATGAAAAGAGAATTAGAAGCACATAGATGGATTTACAAGGCTATACCATATATATACAGTAAATTTCCGGCAGAAGAGGATCTTTATGCACTATTTCGCTGCGATGCCCGAATCAAATCCAGAGCAGTATCGTCGGTAGTAGAAAGAAATAGGATACTACCTATGCGTCAGATACGTAAAAGAGGTGTAGCAAAGGCCAACCGTAACCGAGTTGTAGTTCATAAAGGTAATATCGAGAGCCATTTGGATCAATTTTGGAATATTCTTACCGGTCTGTTGGGCAAAAAGCACAATACTGTACCCACTCACTCAGTGCAAGAGATGAGGTTGCTCATGAGTCGTTTTCCCGATAATATTGCACTTTATGTTGCTCTAAAAGAGAATATTGTTATAGCCGGAGTAGTGGTTTATACCACGCCGAAGGTTACCCATGCTCAATATATAGCGGCGTCTGATAAAGGTAAAGAGAGTGGGGCACTTGATATGCTTTTTAATTTTCTCATAGAGTCTGAATACTCCGATAAACTCTATTTTGATTTTGGTGTCTCCACAGAACAAGGAGGCAATTTCCTTAATGAGGGGTTGATTTTCCAAAAAGAGGGTTTCGGAGCCAGATCGGTGGTTTACGACACTTACGAGATGTTATTTTAGCGGGAATTCCAAAACTTTAGATACTGTTCAGCTACCTGGACAGGGTCGTGGTGGCGTTTAACGAACTCCATACTCTCTGATTTTAGGCGTGATAATTTTTCAGGATGAGTTATCAACTCTTTAAGAACTAAATATATCTCTTTTTCATTATATGGCAGATTAATAACAGGTCTCAAACTACTTTCGCCCAGTAACATATAAGGCTCCTCTTCGCCACCACCGGCCACAACAATTCCTTTAGACATGGCCAATAGCGAGTTCATATTTGGAGATGGAGAGTAAAGTTGATCAACTAGAACATCACTCCCCTCTAAAAGTTTTTTATACTCTTCAAAAGGAACATTCTCAACTCTTATTACCCGGCAGAGATAGGGATAATCGCTCTCCAATTTTTTTAACACTTTGTAAAGTATATCGGTTCCCTTAAAAAGCTCGCGATCTTTTTGAACACCTATAAAAAAAATCACTTTATCTATCTCTCTATTTAGGTTGATAATACCATTACTCTCCATCTCTACAGGAAAGGGAATATATGTGGTCTTTTCCGGAAATTTTGCATAGTAGCTTACATAGTATTCCCAGAGGCCGGCAATAATGCCATTACAATCTTGAGCAATCATTTTGTTTAGTCCTCCCTTACCCCTATTGTTATCCATCCACTCCTCTACCGCCATACGATTAAAGGGAATGTCTCGAAATCCTTCGGGGGTACAAAATTCTGAATATTTGAACAGATTTGTTGTAAGGCAAGCACTTATATAGTAGTGATCTATGCCATACGCACAGAGAAATATCTTGTCGTTTTTCTTTCTCATCTTTCTGTACAGACGTGGAAAATGTTCCGCTTTAAGATCAAGAAAGATAGGGTTTATAAGCTGTACAATATCGTAATCCACTATACTGTCTATAACTTGACAAGCCTTGTTGAAATACTTTAAACTATCTAATAAACCATATCCTCTCCGTATCAGTTTAATATCACTTGGATAATTTTTCCAATAATCGCCATTACTAACTACTGTTACATCATGACCTAGATGTTTCAGGCCTTTAGCCAGGCCCCAATGAGTATTACTATACTCTCCTAATAGTAAAATTTTCATTTGCAGGTAATTTTTTCAAATAGCCGTAAAATCCTTAATCCGGCCATGTTTTTTGATAATAGTCTAAATAAATAATATCTACGAGAATATGAGATGTTGGGTAGAGGGTATAGACCTAATTCATTAAGATTAGAGAGTTCTAAACTCAAACTGTTTTTCCAATCTTGGCGCTGCAGAGAACGCCTTATGTGATCAACAGCCAAAAAGGTTATTCTCCTCTCTATGCCACCACCCGAAGGTTCAGATACTTTTTCCATAAACTCCATTAAACTCTTTATAGCAATCAGAGTATATGCTGAACGTTTATCCAATTCAAAGATACTTTTTTTATTAATAATGGAGTCTTTTCGTTGATAGTAGGCGTAAACTTTATAGTTGGTTATGACCATCTTTTCGGAATAGTAGAAAAGTCTGGGGGTAAACTCTTCATCTTCAATAAATATATTCTCTAAAAACCGCAGATTATAATTTGTTATAAGTTTTTTTTTGAAAAGAAACGAGCAGCTACTTCCTCTAAGGTTGTTGTTTTTCATATATTCTCGTCCTGTTTGAGGAGCTTGAAAACTTGGGGGTTTTTGTTTAATGGAGTGTTTTTTTAAGTTTCTGCATTTAACCATTGCGAACATCAAAAGATCCGCTTCACTCTCTTTCATAGCCTTTATACAGGGAGCTAGAGTACCCTTAAAATAGAAATCATCAGCATCAAGAAACGTTATAATATCTCCTTTAGCCATATCAAGCCCTTTGTTTCGTGCTGCGCCAAGTCTTTTATGTTTTTCACAACTCAGAATAACATTTGGATTATTAACTCTCTCTATTATTTGTTCAGGAGTTTTTGGAGATCCGTCGTCTATAACAATAATCTGAAAATTAAAATTCCCCTCAAGTTCTTGGATAGCCGATTTTATAGATCTAAAAAGCAGAGTCTCTATAAATTTATCTGCATTTTTATTGAAATAGGGAATTATAACAGATATCATAACCGCTTATTTAAATAGTCTACAGTGTGCTTTTACTCCAAAAAAAATTGCGACCGAATCTTTAAGTGTATTTTTAATTCCAATCCACGATAAAATGAGTCTGAAAAAATTGGGTTTCATTATGTTAAGCGCCTCAGTGGCTGCCTCTATATACTTTATGTCGGGGTCAGGGCAACGGTAGAGCACAATAAGTATATTCAGACATTCGTGCCAGATTTTTACCGATTCGCGCTTTAGACCCGGTAGATGAGATATAGATGAAAGCAGCGTTATGTTATGCCTTAAAAGCGGCTCCTGAACAGTAAAGCTGTAGTTGTGAGTAATACCGCCCTTATTAGCATGATAAAGATAGAGCCCCTTATTTGAATAACATATTGCGTTGCACAATTTTACTATTTTAGGACATATAGCAGCATCTTCAAAACTTTCGCCTTCGGGAAAACGTAAATCATCAAAAAGAGAGCGGCTAAAAATTTTATTACAAGCATAACAGCGTTTAAACCCCTCACTCTTAAGCCAATGGCGGAACACCTCTCTTCTACTGACAATGAGTGGTTTAAAATTGATTTTTTTCTCTCTCTTAGAGTTGTGATGAACGCTAATGGGATATTCCAGCATATCAACCATAGATTCATTCTCTAAAATTTCCATATTGGGCGCAAAAGTATCAGGAACTATCTCATCATCGGAATCTATAAATGTTATATATTTGCCCTTGGCTAGTTCGATACCTCTGTTTCTCGCTGCGCCGAGTCCTCTATTAGGAGTATGCTCCACAACAATACGACTATCTTTAGCCGCTAGCGAATTGCAGATTTCGTAACAGCCATCGGTTGAACCATCATCTATGAGTATCAGCTCGAAATTGTGAAAAGATTGTGATAAGACACTCTTTACACATCTTTCCAGATAATTTGAACTTTGATACACAGGAATGACAACTGACAATCTCATAGGGTTAAATATAAGCGCCTTTTGCAAAACTATATTATTACTGTCAATAAACCATAATTTTTGTAATATAATATCGTTATATCAGATAAGCTTATATGCAAAAAAATAAAAAGATAGAAATAAGCTGTGAGAGAACAGAATAAGGCTTACGATCGAATATTAAAATATACAGGAGTGTTTGGAGGTACGCAGAGCCTGATAACAGTTATGACCGTACTCCGAACTAAACTTGTAACATTACTTATAGGGCCGGCCGGTATGGGTATTAACGGCTCTTTCAACCGTACTCTTAACCTTGTAAAGAGTACCACAGATTTGGGTATTCATTTTAGTTCTGTAAGAGATATATCAGAGTGTATAGAAGAGAATAATCGTGAGAAACTGGATAATATATTAGTTGTTGTACGTAGTTGGGTGTTTTTAACTGCCATTCTTGGAACAGCTGTCTGTATAACCATGTCGCATCTGTTTAGTCTCTGGGGGTTTGGAGGTGATAAAAACTACACCCTCTCTTTTTTGCTTCTCTCGCCAGTAGTAGGCTTTTCGGCCATAAATGGTGGAGAGATAGCTATTATAAAGGGAGCCCGAATGCTTAAACAGATGGCAGTGAGTCAATTATTGGCAGTTATAGCGGGATTGTGTATATCGGTACCATTGTTCTATTATTTTGGTCTTCTGGGGCTTGTTCCCTCTTTGGTGTTAGTTTCGTTAAGCTCTATGATTATAACATGCTACTACTCATTTAAAACCTTTCCTTACAAAATAGCTATATTCAACAAAAAATCGTTAGGAGAGGGTTTAGAGATGATAAGGGTGGGAATCTTTTTTACTCTTGCCTCTTTTTTTGGTGCCGGAGCATATTCCATTATAACAAACTATCTTATGAATAGTGGAGCCGAGGTTACAGGTTTTTACGAAGCTGGTAACTTGTTGGTCTCCTACTTGGGGCTCTTTGTCTTTTCGGCTATGGAGGCCGATTATTATCCTCGCTTATCATCTATAAACCGGATTAAAAGCCGAGTTAATGAGTTAGCCAATCAACAAATAGAGGTGGCATCACTTCTTATATCGCCTCTTTTGGTAGCTTTTATTATAGGATTGCCACTACTTGTTGTAGTGTTTCTTACGCCTAGATTCTCTGAGACCATCGTTATGGCTCAGTTTGCCGTTATAAGCCTCTCTTTTAAAGCAATGACACAACCCATAGCCTACATATCGCTTGCAAAGGCCGATTCAAAAATTTTCCTATTGCAAGAGTTGCTTTACGATACAGCTTTGGTGGTGTTGGTATTAGTTGCTTTCAAATTGGGAGGTCTCAATTGGATTGGATATGCAATAGCTTTAGCCGGTTTGTTAGATTGGATTATGGTTATGATTATTACGCAGAAACGTTATGGCTTTATTCTCTCCAAAAGGGCTCTTAAAGTATTTTTGATTCAGATCCCATCTGTTATAGTGGCACTGATTGTTACTTTTAAACTTGAAGGTTGGTGGTATTGGATAGTGGGTGGTATTGTAATTCTCTTTTCGTCGGCCATATCTATCTATTATTTAAGAAAGAATACCACGTTGATAGACAACATTTGTCATAAGATTAAAAATCGTTTTAAGCTATGAGTAAGGTAACAGTACTTGTAGCAGCCTATAATGCCGCCAACTATCTGGAAAGATGTTTGGAATCGCTACTGGGACAGACATTGACCGATATTCAGATAATTTGTGTAGATGATGCCTCTACAGACTCTACACCCCAAATAATAGAGCACTACTCTCTTAGAGACAAACGCATTGTAGCAATATATCAGAAAGAGAATAGTGGACAGGCCAAAGCCAGAAATCGTGCTCTAACCTTAGCTGACGGAGAGTATATTACAATGGTAGATAGTGATGATTGGCTCTCTGTAGATGCACTTCAAAGAGCAGTAGATCAATTTACTTTATATCCGCAAACCGATTGTGTAATGTTTGAGTTGCTCTACTCGGATGCTAAATCTCAATCTAGGCCATATACTAAAAAAACAGAGGGTAGTGTATGGAGAGGTAAAGAGGCGTTTCGTCTCTCATTAGATTGGTCTATCCATGGGTTATATGTGGCAACAGCGCATCTGTACAGAGAGTTTCCTTTCGATGATAGTTGTCGTCTTTACAGTGATGACAATACAACAAGGCTTCACTATTTACACTCCAGAGAGGTACGTCAATGCTCAGGAGTCTACTATTACCGATTACATCCCGATCAAGCCACACGATCCTTCTCAATCCGCCGATTCGATCTTATAGAGGCCAATATCAGTATGGCCAAGACATTGGCTTCAGCCTCTCTTAATCAACCCGACAGTGTGCTGGCTTTTTTTGAGAGAGAGAGATGGATAAATCTGGCCGGAATGCATGGGCTCTATAGAAAAAATAGAAAAAGACTTACTTCTAATGATAGACAAATAGTAAAAGAGCGTCTAAAGAGAGGGTATAACTCTTTCGATTTTAAACTTTTACCTGCTGCTATTCGTTTTAAATTTGGTTATTTTCCACTTGGTAGTTATAAAATTTACCGTTTGCAATCTTCAATTTATTTTTTTCTAAGAGACATATTAAAGAGAGGAGAGATATTCTAAATAGAGAAGAGAGAGATGTTAAATATAAAAGATATATCAAAGAGAGCAGTTGTGTTGTTATTATCGGTTTTGACCGGTTTGTCCGCTATATCGCATAACGATATGGCAATGCCGCTAAAAATACCTCTCTATCTTAGCGCAAATTTTGGAGAGCTTAGAAGCGGCCATTTTCATGGAGGTCTCGATTTTAAAACCCAAGGCAAAGAGGGCGAATCTCTTTATTCGCCTGCCGATGGTTATATATCGAGAGTAGGAATAAGCTCTGCAGGTTATGGAAACTCTCTTTACATAACCCATTTCAATGGTTATACTACCGTTTTTGGCCATCTTAAAAATTTTATCCCCGCTGTTGCCGACACATTGCGTAGCTATCAGTATGAACACCGTCTATTTGCAGTTGATCTTAGCTTTAGTAAAGAACATTTTCCCGTTAAAAAAGGCGATTTGATAGGTTATAGTGGCAATACCGGATACTCATATGGGCCACATCTGCATTTTGAACTAAGAAGAACCTCAAATAACAATTTGTTAGATCCACTGCCCGTTTTTATGAGTAGAATAGTAGATACAACACCACCACGGGCTACAAAGATAAAGTTATATCCACAACCGGGCAAAGGAGTTGTTGACGGAAGCGTTCAGGATAAAATTATCACATTATCACAGGGACGAATTGATAATCCGAATGTTACTCCTCTAGTATGGGGAAGAGTAGGATTCGGTATTTCGGCCTACGATTATATGGATGGAACAACTAATAAATATGGAGTACGAAGAGTGGATCTCTATGTAGATAATAGATTAATATTTCAAAGTTTAGTAGATTCTTTTAGTTTTGATCAAAACAAATATATAGATGCTTGGACCGATTATGCCGAACAGTCGTTGAATGGAGAGTGGTATATGCGTTCCCACATACTTCCGGAAAATCCTTTAAATATACTTTGGGCAGATAGCTTACGGGGCATACTTGATGTTACCGAGGAGCGTGTTTACAATATACGTTATGAGTTGACCGATTTATACAATAATAGATCAGTTTATAACTTTCAGATTAAGGGAGTTAGAGAAGAGATCTTTGCAGTCGATACCCTTTCGCCTCTCTATCTGCGTTGTGGTAGAGCTTACATAAGATATCTGGGTTCCGCCTACATACAACTGCCCCACGATGCTCTATACGACAATACATTTCTTGTAGCCGCCAGTTACCGTAAATTCAGGCCCGACTTATCTTTGGGTAGAGTATACATTTTATCACACAGGCCTGTTCCACTAAAAAATCGAGCTCTTTTATCCATCAAGATAGATTCTGTGCCCTTGTTTAATCAGGATAAATATTATATTTGCAAGGTGAAAGAGAGCAGTTGTATATATGTGGGCGGAGACTATTCACATGGAGTTGTCAGCACATATATAAACTCTTTAGAGAGTTATTCGATAGATATCGACACATTAGGTCCCACTATAACCGTTATTGATAAAAATTTATGGTCTCTTCGCCGGAAAATATCTCTTAATCTTTCCGACGATAAGACCGGGATATCTAATTACAACTGTTTTATAGATGACGAATGGGTGCTTTTTAGTTATAACTCATTGAGAAAACGTCTGGAGTGTGATTTAAAAGAGCTTAAACTAACTGAAGGTAGTCATATTTTGAAAATAGAAGCTACAGATTTAAGAGGAAACAGCACCTTTTTCAATGTAGATTTTTTGATAGACTGATTATATAGACGAGTAATGATTATTAAGATATTAACAATATGGAAGAACTCATAGGTATAGTAACTGAAAGAGCCACTCATTGGTTGGGAGAGAGTTTTGACAATGAAACGCGTGCTCAGGTTAAGGAACTTTTAAACAACAAAGATAAAACAGACTTAATAGAGGCATTTTACAAAGATCTGGAATTCGGTACCGGAGGTCTTCGTGGTATTATGGGAGTAGGAACCAACCGTATGAACATTTATACCGTAGGTATGGCCACCCAGGGGTTAGCTAATTATCTGAATATAAATTTTAAGAATTTAAGCCAAATAAGTGTGGTGGTGGGTTTTGATTGTCGTAACAACAGCAAGGAATTTGCCAGCATTGTATCCAATATATTTAGTGCGAATGGTATTAAGGTCTATCTTTTTGACGATATGCGTCCCACTCCACAGATATCGTTTGCAATACGTTATCTGGGTTGTCAAAGTGGTGTAAATATAACAGCAAGTCACAATCCCCGCGAATATAATGGATACAAAGCTTATTGGGACGATGGCGCACAGGTACTGGCACCGCACGATACCGGTATAATAGATCAGGCCGCTAAGGTAAAAGTGAATGATGTTAACTTTAAAGGTGATCCTAATCTGATAGAGATAATCGGTGAGCATATAGACAACGCCTATCTTGAAGCAGTTCGTAGCGTTAGTTTGGATCCGGATATGGTTAAGAGGAATGGTGATATAAACCTTGTTTACACTCCTCTGCATGGTGCAGGTCGCATAATGATACCCCGATCACTCGCTTTATGGGGTTTTACTAATGTGAATACAGTAGAGAGCCAGATGATACCCGATGGTAATTTTCCCACAGTAATATCGCCCAATCCCGAGAATGCCGAGGCACTTTCACTGGCCCTTGAAAAAGCTCGTGCTGTCAATGCCGATCTTGTTATGGCCTCAGACCCCGATGCAGATCGTTTGGGTATAGCCTGTAAAGATGATACCAATAACTGGATACTTATAAACGGTAATCAAACCGCTCTTATCTTTCTCTATTATATAATAACACAATACTCTAAGCAGGAGAGAATGACCGGAAAAGAGTTTATTGTTAAGACAATAGTAACAACCGATTTAATAAACAAAATAGCTGTTGCTAATAATTTGGAACTGTTTGATTGCTATACCGGATTCAAATGGATAGCCAAAGTTATAGCCGAAGAGTTGGCTAAAGGCAAAAAATATATAGGTGGAGGAGAGGAGAGCTTTGGTTTTCTGGCACAAGATTTTGTACGCGATAAAGATGCCGTGTCAGCAGCTTGTTTGATGGCCGAAATAGCCGCATGGGCCAGAGAAAATGGCAAGACTCTTTATAATATGCTGTTAGATATATACATTGAATATGGCTTTTCTCAAGAAGATGCAATAAATGTGGTAAAACCGGGTAAAAAAGGATCTGAAGAGATAGAGAATATGATGGAAAGTTATCGTATTTCTCCCCCCTCTACACTGGCTGGCGAGAGAGTAGTTTTAAGAAAAGACTTTCTTACATTGACACAGACCAGCTACGATGGAACTAAAACCCCTATCGTTATGCCGGAGCCATTGAATGTGCTACAATATTTTACCGAATCAGGACATAAAGTATCGGTGCGCCCTTCGGGAACAGAGCCTAAAATTAAATTTTATATAGAGGCTAAAGGAGAGTTAAAAAAACGTCAAGAATTTGACCTAGTACAACATAAAGCCATGGAGATAATAAAAAAAATAGGCTCCGATATGGGGCTGTAAAAAAATATAGATATGAAATTATTCGTTTATACTATTTTTGCTGCCTCTTTTATACTATTTTCTCCTATAATTCTACCGGGACAAACTCCCAGAAGCCTAGTGTTACTAGGTATAGACGGAGAGGTTATAAAAGATTATAAGTTGAGATATCTGGATAGTTTAACATTTGGGACAACTCCTCCAATAATGACAGTATGGAACAAATTGGCCGAACCCGATACCATTCAATATGCCGATATAGAGAGTATGACAATAAATCTTCCGGCTACAATAACCACTAATACCCTCCCTGACATTGAATTAGCTGCTCTGCTTTCAGGAGTTAATGTAAAAACTAATGGTCCTAAATTAAGAACAGAGCATAACCCCCTTGTGTCTCATCGTTTTGGTGCCGACCCATTTGCCATGGAGTATGAGGGCCGTCTATATGTTTATATGACTAACGATGAAATGTTGTACGACAACGGTAAATTAATAAGTAACAACTATGGATCAATAAATAAGATAACCTGCATATCCACAGACGATATGGTAAATTGGACAGACCATGGCCCCATGGCTGTTGCCGGCAGTAGCGGAGTTGCCAAATGGGCCGGTAACAGTTGGGCTCCCACAGCATGTTACAAAAAAATTAATGGGAAAGACAAATTCTTTCTCTATTTTGCCAATAATGCTAACGGCATAGGTGTTGTTACAGCCGATACTCCCTATGGGCCTTGGAAAGATCCCAATGGCAAAGCATTGATAAATCGCAGCACTGCAAATTGTCAAGATGTAGTCTGGTTATTTGATCCCGCAGTATTAGTAGACGACGATGGAACAGGGTATCTCTATTTTGGTGGAGGTAATACAGAACAGGAGAAGGTTGATCCCGGTACCGCTCGTGTTGTTCGCCTTGGAGCAAATATGACCTCTTTAGCATCAGATCCCGTTAGGATTAATCCACCCTATCTATTTGAAAATGCCGGTATTAATAAAATAGGCGATACCTACGTATATAGTTACTGTACCAATTGGAGTTGTCCCGATCCCGGGGCTGCAAATTTAGCCTATATGACCAGTTCCAATCCTATGGGCCCTTTCACCTACAAAGGGGGGTTTTTTAAGAATCCCGGAGTCTTTTTTGGTGATTGGGGAAATAATCATCACGCTATTTGCAAGTTTAAGGGCACCTATTATCTCTTTTATCACTCCCTTTTACTACAAAAAAGTATGCAGTTGGAAAATTTAGGTTATCGCAGCACCCATGTAGATGTAGTGAAAATAAACCCCGGTCCTGTAATCATGCCGGTAACAGGCACTAAGACCGGCGTTAAACAACTAAAGTATCTTGATCCGTATAGTGTAGTTGAGGGTGAGACTATGGCTTGGCAGAACGGAGTAATTACAGAGTACATCTCCACATCTACAAGAATGTATGCCAAAGTTACCAAACCCGGCTCATGGATAGGATTATCGAAAGTAGATTTTAAGAATGGTGCCGATGGTTTTACAGCAATGATGTCAGGTAATGGATCGGCCGGAGTAATGAAGATATGCCTTGATTCGCCCAATGGCCCTGCTGTAGGTTACGTTCAATTTCCGCCTAATAGAATACTTACAGAGGTGAGAGTATTGTTAAACAGTACAGTTACCGGAATTCACGATCTATTTTTTGTCTTTTCGGGCGAGAGTAGGCTTGATTATTGGTCTTTTTTTTAAAAAACAACATTATAGAGCATGAGAATTCAGAGAGTGGTAATATTTGCAACACTGATAGGATTTATAATTACAGGATGTGTTGAGAGAGAGATAGATATAAAACTGGTACAAACTACCGATGTACATGGAAATATATTTCCTATCAACTTTATTAACGGCAAGCCCATAGAGGGTAGTTTAGCAAGAGTTTCAACCTATCTTAAAGAAGAGCGTATAAAATATGGCGATAGACTTCTTTACGTAGATTGTGGAGATATAATTCAGGGAACCCCTTTGGTCTATCACGATAAGACAGTCGATATAGAACCAATCCATATAGCTGCTGCTGCTTTAGATCATTTGGGATGCGTGGTAGGCACTGTTGGTAATCATGAAATCGAGACCAGTATAAATAATTTTGAAAGATTCTTTTTTACAGGTATACATCCTGTAGTGTGTGCCAACATGGTGTATGAGGAAACCGATTATAATTATCTCCCTCCATATATTATTATAGAGCGTGGTAAAGTAAAAATTGCGTTATTAGGTATGATAACACCAGCAGTAAAAAATCTTTTGCCATACTCACTTTGGGAAGGATTCGATTTTGTTGATATAGAAGAGAGTGCACGTAAGTGGGTGCCCATAATAATGGATAAAGAGAAACCGGATTTTTTGATAGGAGTGTTCCATTCAGGCCTTGAGGGGGGTATCACTACACAAAGTTATACTGAAAATGCCACCTTGGCAGTAGCTAAAAATGTACCGGGTTTTGATGCTATTCTTTATGGTCACGATCATATAGCCCGAATCTCTAAAGAGATTAATACTTATGGCGATACCGTGTTACTTTTAAACGGCGGTCCTTATGCACAAGCAGTAGCTGCTCTTGAACTATCTGTTGTTAGAAAAGGCTCTAAAGTGATTAGTAAAAGCGTTAAGGGAGATATAGTCAGTATGGAGACCTACCAGCCCGATCAGGAATTTATCTCTACATATAGACACAAGATAGAGACAGTCTTGGGGTATGTAGACTCTATTATTGGTAAGATTGACACATCAATCAACTCTTTAGATGCCGCTTTTGGCCCCTCGTTATATATGGACTATATCCACCAAATCCAACTAAAAATAACCAATGCCGAGATATCTTTGGCATCGCCCGTGTCGCTAGATATCAACATAGATTCCGGAGATTTCACGGTTCGCGATGCTTATATGCTCTACCCTTTTGAGAATTCAATGAGCACCCTTACACTTAAAGGCAGCGAGGTGGTGAGCATGTTAGAATTATCAACCGGTCAACAGTTTAACACCATTAGTAGATCCGGAGAGAAGCTACTCAAACTAAACTACAACGGTATAGATACTAAACCGGCCTTTATAAATAACGTATACGATTTTGTATCGGCAGCGGGAATAGACTATACAGTTGATATTACCAAATCTGTTGGAAAAAGAGTAACAGTACACTCCATGTCTAACGGTAAACCATTCAATATGAACAGTAGTTATAGAGTAGCTGTAAACTCATTTATGGGTAGCGGAGGTTATGATCTATTTTTAGAGGGGATAGGAGTATCCAGAGAAGAGATTTTAGAGAGAGTGCAGTTATCTAACAAGGTAGATGTTCGCTTTCACATTATTACCGATTTTGCTGTTAAAGCCGAAACAGGCCGTTCCGTTACAGTAGAGCAACTTAATAACTGGAAATTAATACCTCAAGATATTGCTGCCCGGGCACTTTCAAAAGAGAGGATATATATAACAGAAAGAGATTAAAATATATTCCTAACTAGAGTATGATATACACCTTTAAGACATACTATAAACAGATTCTTTGGGGAGGTCAAAAAATAAAACTTTATAAAAAAGGACTCTTTCCACCCTCTGAAAAGGAGAGCAAATTGGCCTTAGATTTTAACAAACCCACTACAGAATTAGAAGATAATAGAGATTTCAACAAGCCTATAGGTGAGAGTTGGGAAATTTCAGCTTTACCCGGTTTTGAATCTGTTGTAGATTACGGCCCATCAATAGGTGCTACACTTAAAGAGCTTATTGAGTCGCAGAGAGAAAAGCTTGTGGGAGAGAACAATTACAACCGTTTTGGCAATGAATTTCCGTTGCTTATAAAATTTATCGATGCGCAAAAAGATCTTTCAGTACAGGTTCATCCCGACGATAAATGGGCAGTTGCCCATAGCTATCCAAGTGGAAAATCAGAGATGTGGTATGTTGTTCATGCCGAACCCGATACTACAATTTACTCCGGATTTAACCGTACCATTACTCACAAAGAGCTTAGAGAGCATATAGAGAGAGAGAGTTTGCTATCTGTACTTGCCCAACACAAATTAAAGGCCGGCGACACATTTTTTCTTCCTGCCGGCAGAATACACAGCATAGGAGCAGGAGCGTTGATTTGTGAAATACAACAATCGTGCGATTTAACCTTCAGAGTTTATGATTTTAAGCGATGCGATTCCAATGGTAACGAACGTAAGCTTCATATTGATCAGGCATTACAAGTGATAGATTTTAATCTACCCGATAATTACCGTACCCTGTATAAAGAGAAGAGAAACAGTCCGGTAGCTCTTACACAAACTCCAGAGTTCAAAACAAATCTTTATCACATAGACCATACACTCAATATAGATTACAGTAAACTCGACTCTTTTGTTATACTTGTTTGTATTCAGGGCAAAGGAGATATCTTAGATAATACTGGCTGTCTGCGCCGGTTCTCTCAGGGGCTTACTTTTCTTATTCCGGCCTCAACCTCTCAAATAATACTGAAACCCTTAGAAGAATCTCGTTTTCTCGAAGTTTTCATAGATCCTTAACAAAATTTTAACTTGTACTGCTCTCAATTGCCACTTTTTTAATAACTTTGCTACTGTTTTTAATCATAAACATATCAACTATGACACGCGTAAAGAATTATTACTGGATTATTTTTGGCGCTATCTTATCATTATCGGCATGTAAATCTACCGAGAGTACATATAAGCAGGCGTATGAGAAAGCTTTACAGCAAGATATTGTAAAGGCAGAGATAGAAGAACCGGCTCCTGTAACACCCGTAAAAGTGGTCGAACCAGAAACCAATATCGACAATGTCTCTGTGCGTGAAGAGAAAGTGTCGGTTGTTACAGGTCAGACAGGGTTGAAAGAGTATAGTGTAGTTTGCGGAAGTTTTTCGTTAAAGACCAATGCAGATGCCCTACGTACCAGATTAATTAACGACGGTTATCCGGCCTTAGTTGTTATTAACGAGGCAGGTAAGACCTATCGTGTTATCTGTGACACTTTCGATACCAAGCAACAGGCGGTACAGGCACGAGACAGATTCAAGGCCAACTATCCGGACAATCAAGATTTTCAAGCATCTTGGATTTTATACAACAGATAAATTCTGCCGGAGTTTATAGTAATAACAAATTTGAATCTCCCGGAGTCCCTGTTAGCAGAGACTTTGGGATGTTTTTGTCTTAACCTGTAAACATATCATGGGTAGAATTTTAGCCATAGACTACGGACTTAAAAGAACAGGACTTGCAGTTACCGATATACTTAAGATAACACCCGGAGGATTGGCCACAGTGCCCACAAATAAGTTATCAAGTTATCTCGACAGCTATTTTTTAACAGAACCGGTCGATACAATTGTGGTGGGGTATGCCAAAAATATGGATAATACAGATTCCGAAAGTATGGCTCACATACATCCTTTTGTGGGTAGACTTAGAAAAAAATACCCTGATAAAAAAATAGAGATGTTCGATGAGCGTTTTACATCGGTTATGGCTCAAAAAACTATACTTCAAGCGGGTATACATAAAATGGCCCGAAGAGACAAAGCTCTGGTAGATCAGGTTAGTGCAATAATAATCCTACAATCCTATATGGATTCAATAAATAAATAGAATAATGATATTGCCAATTTATACATACGGCCAGCCCGTTTTACGTCAAATATCCAAAGATATAGACTCCAACTATGAGGGGCTTGACCAACTTATAGATGATATGTTTGAAACATTAAAACGAGCCGATGGAATAGGGCTTGCCGCTCCGCAGGTGGGATTGCCTATAAGGGTGGTAGTTGTAGATCTAGATGTACTATCAGAGAACTATCCCGAATATAAAGATTTTAAAAGAGCTTATATAAACGCTCGCATAGAAGAGACAGAGGGCGAACAGATCACTTTTGAAGAGGGTTGTTTGAGTTTTCCCGGTATTCACGAGAAAGTTATTCGTGCAAAAAGAGCACGTATAACATATTTAGACCGCAATTTTCAGCAGCACGATGAATGGATTGATGACTATCCGGCCCGTGTATTACAACACGAGATAGACCATCTTGATGGCAAATGTTTCATAGATAGAATGGCACCATTGCGCCGTCAGCTTAACAAGAGTCGTTTAAATGCCATATCAACCGGAAAAGTAGATTGCGACTATAAGGTTAAGTTAAGAAGAAAATAATTTCTTACTTCATGAGATCATGCATTGTAAGGCGTTTATCTCTTGTAGCCCTGCTATTTTTGCAGTATGGCTTTTTTATGCCGACGTCAGCTCAAATAAACACAGATTATTTGATGACAGTTGGCCGTAACGCCATATACTTTGAAGATTATGTGCTCTCTATACAGTATTTCAATAAAGTTATAAATGCCAAGCCATATCTGAATGAACCCTATTTTTTTAGAGGATTAGCCAAGTTCTATTTAGAAGATTTTGCTGGAGCAGAGCAAGATTGCGGTAAATCTATAGAGCTCAACCCATTTGTGGTAAGCAGTTATCAGGTAAGGGGCTTGAGTCGTGTCTATATGAACAGATATAGTCGGGCGGCAGACGATTTTCGCAAAGCCATAGAGTACGATCCGGTGAACAATTCGCTATGGCACAATCTTATTCTCTGTCATATTAAACAGAATAATTATGATATAGCTCTATCAACCATAGATACACTTTTGAGTATTGCACCTAAATATACTCCGGCTATCTCTATGCGTTCATTAATACTTATGGAACAGAAAGATACCGCCGGGGCAAGAAAGAGTCTCGAAGAGGCCTTAGCTTTAGATAAATTCGATGCCTCGTTATACCAAACCCGAGCCCTGCTTAACATTGGCTCAGAACAATATAGTCAAGCCGAGTCAGATCTTAATAGAGCAATAGGTTTAAATCCTTCAGAACCGGGTTATTATGTAAACAGAGCTTTAGCCAGATATTATCAGAATAATGTAAAAGGTGCGCTTTCGGATTATGATCAAGCCATAAGCATTGATAAATTTAGCGTTCCTGCTCTCTATAATAGAGCCTTAATGCGTGGTTTTATAGGCGATGACAATCGTGCTATAGAGGATTTTGACAGAGTTATAGAACTTGAACCCGACAATATGTTGGCCATTTTTAACAGAGCTCAGTTACGTAATCAGACTGGTAATTTAGAGGGAGCTATCAGCGATTATACCGCCGTTATTGATGAATATCCGCAATATTTACCTGCCTATGAGTTGAGAGCAATCGCCCGATATAACCGGGGAGATATTGCCGGTGCGGAGCAAGACAGACTCTTTATTTTAAATTCCAGAACAGGCGGTATAGATCAGGTTTCACAGACCATTGATTCCGACACCATCGTAGATAACAGTAAAGATAAAAATACGCGCAAAGAGTCTGATCGTAATGTACGCAGTTATAAAAAATTTATTGTAGTTGACGATGCCGACAATAACAGTCGCTTTGCCAGTGATTATCGCGGTAAGGTACAGAACAAAAACGTTGATGCTAAATATCTTTCAATGTACTATCTTACCTACTACTATAACACAAGCGAGATAGATCTTAGAGTGCGTTATAGCGCTTTGATCGAAGAGCTTGACCAAATCAACATATTCCCTGCCAGGCTCAGACTTTCCAACACCGACTATCCGCTTGACGATACCAATATAACCTCTCTTTTTGAGGATATAGATTCACATTCTGCCAATATAGATCTACATCCCGACAATCCCTATTATTTGTTGGCCAGAGCCATAGATTTTTATCTGCTTCAGAACTATACAGAAGCCGAAGAGGATCTTAATCGTATTATAAGTGGTAGATCTGCCATCTGGGCAGCCTATTTCTGCCGCTCTACAGTACGTGACAGGCTTTTACGTATCAAAAAGGCGCGTAGTGAAATGAATCTTCAGAGTAGTTTAACAACAGGAGTAGTTATAAAAGAGCAGGATTTTGATTATCAGCTTATTATCAACGATCTTGACAAAGTAATTAGTATGGTTCCCGATTTTGCATATGCTCACTACAACAAAGCCAATGTAGAGGCCGATTTGGGAAATCACCGTAGCGCATTAAGAGGTTATGACAGAGCCATAGAACTTGACGAAAGTTTTGCCGAGGCTTACTATAATCGCGGACTTACTCTGATACTTATGAATAATATAGAACAGGGTATATCCGACCTTAGTAAAGCGGGTGAACTTGGAATATATTCAGCCTATAACGTTATAAAAAGATTCTCATCTAACTATTAGTGTAGGTTAAGATAGAGTTATAAAAGAAATTAATAATTTTGTAGTTATATTATCCATCTGTTGGATTTGTATTATAGAAAAAAGTGAATTTGATAAAATGATAAAGATTGGTTTTCCGGATGGTTCGGAGCGCGAATATCCCAAGGGTATTACCGGTTATGAAATTGCCGCGAGTATTAGTTCCAGATTAGCACAGGAGGTGTTGGTTTGCAGTATTGATGATGAGTTAATAGAACTTAATCGTCCCATAACAAAAAACGCTAAAATAAAACTGTTTAAATGGGACGACGACGAGGGTAAACATGCCTACTGGCACACCAGTGCCCACCTTATGGCCGAGGCTATACAGGAGCTCTATCCGGGTACGCAATTTGGTATAGGTCCGGCCATAGAGACCGGCTTCTATTACGATATTATGCCTCCTCGGGGAGTAGTTATTAAAGAGTCCGATTTAGAGAGCATAGAGAATAAAATGATAGAGTTGGTACGCCTTAAGGAGCGTATTCAGCGCAAAGAGATATCAAAGGCCAATGCTATTACCCTTTTTGAAGAGATGGGGCAGCACTATAAAAATGAATTAATAACCGATCTTGAGGATGAAAATATAACTGTCTACACACAGGGAACATACGCCGATCTTTGTCGCGGACCCCATTTGGTTGATACATCGGCCATAAAAGCCATTAAACTTACAGCCGTATCGGCTGCTTATTGGCGAGGCGACGAGACACGCCCTCAGATGACCCGTATTTATGGAGTAACCTTTCCTAAAAAGAGACTACTCGACGACTATCTTTTGTTTATAGAAGAGGCCAAAAAACGTGATCATCGTAGAATAGGTAAAGAGATGGAGTTGTTCATGTTCAGTGATCTTGTAGGCAAGGGGCTACCTATATGGTTACCTAAGGGTACAGCATTACGTTTAAGATTACAAGATTTTTTATCGAATATACAGAAAAAATATGGTTATCAGCAGGTAATAACTCCTCATATAGGATCCAAACAACTCTATGTAACATCCGGACATTGGGATCATTACGGAAAAGATTCATTTCAACCAATAACCACACCCGAGGAGGATGAATCTTATCTTCTCAAGCCTATGAACTGTCCCCATCACTGTATGATTTATAAATCTAAACCCAGATCATACCGGGATCTTCCCATACGTCTGGCCGAATTTGGTACAGTTTATCGTTATGAACAGAGTGGAGAGTTGCATGGACTCACTCGTGTACGTAGTTTTACTCAAGACGATGCACATATATTTTGTCGTCCCGAACAGGTTAAAGAGGAGTTTGTTAGAGTAATGGAGATTATAGGTATAATTTTCAAGGCGTTAGATTTTGAAAATTTCGAGGCTAGAATATCTCTTCGCGACAAGAATGACAGCAAAAAATATGTTGGCGACAACGAAAACTGGGATAAGGCAGAATCAGCAATACTCCAGGTGTGTCAAGAAAAAGGTTTAAATGCCAAAATAGCGTATGGAGAGGCTGCATTTTACGGGCCTAAGTTAGATTTTATGGTAAAAGATGCATTAGGCCGTCGTTGGCAGTTGGGCACCATTCAGGTAGATTACAATTTGCCTGAAAGATTTGATATGGAATATATTACTTCCGACAACAAAAAAGCTCGTCCTGTAATGATTCATCGTGCTCCTTTTGGTTCAATGGAACGTTTTGTAGCCGTGTTGATAGAGCATACAGGTGGTAAATTCCCGTTATGGTTAGCCCCCGATCAAGTTGTGGTGTTACCCATATCCGAAAAATCGAATGAATATGCTCTTACCGTTATGAATCAATTAGATAATTATGGTATTCGTGCTACGATAGATAATCGTGACGAGAAAATAGGACGTAAGATTCGCGATAACGAGATTAAGCAGATTCCCTACATGCTTATAGTTGGAGAAAAAGAGTTAAAACAGAGATCGGTTAATGTCCGCAAACAGGGTTCAAAGAGTGTTGGCGACATGAAAATTGATGATTTTGCTCAAATAATTATTCAAGAAGTTAATAATATGACAAATAAATGGTAACTTTGCGTCCGCTAATTTGGTTAGATAAACTTAAAGAAAATAATAAACAAGAGACAGAAATATAATTATTTGTGAATGAAAAATGATGGTCTAAGTGGACAATATAGGGTTAATGAACAGATTCGTTCTAGAGAGGTTCGTATAGTAGGTGACGATATAGAGTCGAAAATAGTATCCTTACGTGAGGCGCTTAGGCTTGCTGATGATAAAGAACTGGATTTAGTTGAAATATCGCCCAATGCAGCACCACCTGTTTGCAGAATAGTTGATTTTTCAAAGTTTATCTATCAGATTAAAAAGAGACAGAAAGAGCAGAAAGCCAAGCAGACTAGGACAGAAGTTAAGGAGATTAGATTTGGCCCGCAAACCGATAATCACGACTACAATTTCAAGTTAAAGCATGCAAAAAACTTTTTGCAAAATGGTGATAAGGTCAAGGCTTATGTGTTTTTTAAAGGACGTTCCATACTTTTTAAGGATCAGGGGCTAAATATTCTTAATCGATTTGCATCAGATTTGGAAGATTATGGGAAGCTGGAGAATAGGCCAATACTAGAGGGAAAGAGGATGATTATTTTTATTGCTCCCAAAAAAAGGGTATAGCTAAAAAAGAGTAGTAGTCTAATCAAATTTAGTCCAATCAATAATCGGATATAAAGATATAAGACAGAAAACGGTGCTCAACGGTATAGTGAGCATAGAATAGTAATTATTAAAAGATTTAAGAAATGCCAAAAAATAAGACTAATTCCGGTGCTAAAAAGAGATTTGCTCTTACCGGATCGGGTAAAATTAAGAGGAAGCATGCTTATCACAGTCACATCTTAACAAAGAAAAGTAAGAAGCGTAAAAGAAAACTTGTAAAATTCACTATTGTAAGTCCGGCCGATGTTAAGCAGGTAAAGGAGTTATTGCGTTTACGTTAAACCTTCTCTATATATTGTAAAAAGAGAAAAGTTATTAATCGAGTGCTTTAGCATAAAAGACCGAGAAAACCGGCGCTAACACTCAAAAAAAAACTATAAATTATGCCAAGATCAGTAAATCATGTTGCATCTAGAGCAAAAAGAAAAAAAATTTTAAAACAAACCAAAGGTTATTTTGGTGCTAGAAAAAATGTTTGGACCGTAGCTAAGAATGCATGGGAAAAGGGTTTAACTTATGCTTACCGCGATCGTAAAAATAAAAAGAGAGAGTTCCGTGCTCTTTGGATACAGCGTATTAATGCTGCTGCCCGTTTAGAGGGAATGAATTATTCACAGTTAATGGGGGCTATAAAAAAATCGGGAATTGAGATAAACCGTAAAGTTTTGGCCGATTTAGCCATGAATCATCCCGAAGCATTCAAAGCTGTTGTAGATAAAGTCAGATAGATTTTTTAAATAAAAAAGGGACTTAGGTCTCTTTTTTTTGTTTTTATTAAACATTGTTTTATCTTTGTTATACCGCACCGGTTTGATAGGGAGACTCATCAAATAAAAAAGAAATACCGGGTTATGCTTTTGTTTTCTAATGGCGGGCCACGCCCATAAAAGGGTAACTTAAAAGTCGGTGGATTACAGAGGGGAGCAGGCGCTCAAATCTTATTACTCGGAGTTCTCATCACTTCACCGGTGCGGTTTTTTTAGTTAACCACATTTCAAAGGGTAGATTTATGAAGAGAATAATGTTATTATCGATACTTTTTTCTCTTTTTATATTTGATGTCAATTCACAGCGTCTTACCTTAAATGATTTTGAAGATTACTCTATAGGAACCCCTTTAACAATGAAGACCCCATCGGGTTCTATCTCTACAGAATCTACAGCTGTAGTTACCGTAGATCCAGAAGACCCTAACAACAAAGTTCTTATGGTAACTACAAATAACTGGAATACATTTATAGAAATTCTTCTGCCTGAATCGCTTACCGGAGCTATGTTATCAGATCAATATGAAATGATATCGTTCGACCTTTATCGTCCGGACGATGATCCCAGCGATTGGAAAAAGTTTGAGATTTATTCAGGTTCTGTAAATCTTTATACAGATGGAATATATCCATATCAGGGTGATAAGGGTTCTTGGCAGGATAAGCGCTATTATATAGGCGAGACAACATCGTCAAGTCGCTACATTTATCTTGGATTTAATTCAAATAATTCAATCTGTTATATAGACAATATAGTTTTATATACTCCTAAATACAGTTATGATTATACAGATCCTGAACAGACTCCCCGTTACTGGGCCGACCTTATGGGTAAGAACATAGGAGTTGCTATAACCCCCGGGCAGCTTGATTACGTCTCAGATCGCCGCACACTCTCCATCTCTCGCAATTTTAATATGATAGTAGCAGAGAACTGTATGAAATGGTATGCTACGGAGCCAAGTAGAGATGAGTTCTCGTGGGAGAACTCCGATAAGCTTTATAACTTTGCCCAAAGCAACAATATGAAGCTGCGCGGACACGCCCTTGTCTGGCATTCCCAATTACCCTCTTGGGTTAGTTCAGATGGTATAGAGAACGACAACAATTGGACCAAAGCTGAACTTCTCGATATATTGAAGAATCACATTACTCAAATAGTTTCACGTTATAAAGGGAAAATAGTAGAGTGGGACGTTATTAACGAGTGTCTTGATGATAACCAGTGGAAAATTAAGGCTAACCCCGATAATGGAGAGTATATTCTTAGAGAGAACTCCATCTGGACCAAGGTGATAGGAGAGTCGTTTATAGACTCAGCCTTTGTATGGGCTCATAGAGCCGATCCTGATGCTAAACTCTATATTAATGAATATAATGCAGAACATTGGTCAGGGGATAAGACAAAGGCTTTGTACTATTTAGTTAAACGTCTTAAAGAGAGTGGCGTTCCCATTGATGGTGTGGGGCTTCAGGCTCATCTTACTCTGGGAAAGGTTACTGCTACCGATATAACAATTACATTTAATCGTTACAATCGTTTGGGGCTTAACAGTATAATTACCGAATTAGATATACCAATTCCGATAGAACAATCAGGCCTATCCAGTGCCTATAAACAACAGGCTGCAGATTTCAAAATTATTTCCGATTTGGTAGCCAGTAAAGATAACAGTCCCAGCCTACTTGTTTGGGGGTTAACAGATAACGATTCATGGTTGAATACCGATAAGAGAGGTGAACCCTTGCTTTTGAATAAAGATTACGATGCTAAGCCGGCTTTTACTGCGGTATTAGAATCTTTCCGTAAAAAAGTTCTTGAGACCGGCCTATGTAATCCGGTAGAATATGTAGGGCCACAAAAGGAGTATGTTAATGTGTACACTATTACCGGTTTTAAAGTAGCGTTGGGTATACATCGCTCCGAACTCAGAAATTTACCCTCCGGACTCTATATAATAGATGGGAGAAAAGAGATAATTAATTAGAGATATTAATAGCTAATTCTACCAATATTTATCTTAATTGCAACAAAATGTTTCAAATTTACTATTATTATAAAATATCACTACTGTCCACTTAAAACAAGTTGAGTGACAGCTGATTATCATTTCGCTCTTTGACATCGTTAATATCTATATTACTAAACAGCTCAATTAC
>DASRNO010000012.1:0-42004 GCA_035647375.1 Bacteroidaceae bacterium | reverse complement strand
GGCTCACTCTATATTTTAATTTCAAACAATCTTTTTTTTAAATAAAATTCGATATATTTGTCAGTAATTTGTATTTATATGGATAGTAAAATAATAAATATTTTAGATTTTATGCCGGGAATTTTATCTGTTGCCTTGGCTCTATTTATTATGTTCAAACTTATGCAATATGCAAAGTTCTATGCATCATCTTATTTTTTCTGGATTGGAGTTATCTTTACTCTAGTAGGATTGATTTCACTTATTAATCCCTTGACCTTTCTATTTATTTTTAACCGTAAAATAGCGGCTATTGTTATTATGGCTGGCATATTTATGAGTTTAATAGCTGTTTTTTATCCAGTAACTACAAAACACACCTCTATAAATCGCAATCAGCTAGATTGTATACTGCCGTTTTACTGTTCTAAAGAACACCATAAAATAGAGGTAAAAGCCTCAATAGAAAATATAAAAAAAAACATTGGCCAAGATAAGATTTAAAGATATTACGGTTATCAAACTATTATTTAAAATAAGGGGAATCAAAAACAACAAGATAATAGATAACGTCAATACATCTATTTTTGAAAAGCAAGAAGGTGTTGATATGATATCAACACCGGATTTTAATTTTTTTATAGTTTCTCCAAATGAATGGATTGCTGTATTAATTCTAAAAACTCCTTCTCTTTCTAAAAAGAAAAATAATTCTCCACCTACAAAAATATCAAACTTAGAGGAGTTTATAAAATTTAATCAATCGGGATATGTAAAGGTAGCCACCAATATCTATTTTACAGCTCTAGAAGACAACACTTCTGTTATATCGACCGAAACACGTAACTATGGTATAACACGAACAGATTGTAGATTATTCAACTATTATTGGCGAATAATTTATCCAGGAAGTGCCATTATTAGAAAAGCCTGGCTTAATACGGTAAAAAAAGTATCAGAAAAAAATAGATAAGGCACCTGCAATTAACCACTGCATGTGCCTTATTTATTGTGATTCCGACAGGATTCAAACCTGTAACCTTCTGATCCGTAGTCAGATGCTCTATTCAGTTAAGCTACGGAACCCTCAGTTCTTAAAAGTGTTGCAAAATTAGCCCATATTTTTGATTGTTCAAAGAGAAAAATGATTTTTTTAAAAGTTTTATTCAATAAATCTCTCATTAAACATAAGAAGTCCGATGGTGATTCCAAATGTTATATTATCCCATTGAGAGCTGTAAACATTGAGAAATGTGTTGCAACTTATTTTACCATACTGGGCAACGGCAGATAGTTCTACCATAAATCCCGGTTTTGTAAACAAATCACCAAGATAAGCGTTGTTAAATTTGTCTTTTAGTATAGGTCTTATAGGTAAAAACATATATAATTCTTTGCGCAAATGGATAAAACTGTTTAATAGATATAGAGAACGAAGTCCGGCTGTTATATATTCGTTCGATCTAAACTTTGTGTTATATGTAAACTGGCTATTCACGGTGGGCTCAAAACGGCCGGCTTGCATCATAGTAGCGTAATAGTTATTAGAACGATTTCTAGATGAATAATAAATTTTTAAATACTCTCCAAGTACTACTTTTTTTGAAATATTGAAGTATTGTTCAAAAGTAAACGACATCTGTAACCATGATTGATTTTCGGAAAAATTTTTATCTATTATGCCTTTAGACACAAAGGTTTCGTTAGCTGTATATATCTGCGCTATAAGTGTTTCTGAACGCCCTTTGGTAGCATATTGAAGTCTATTTAAAGTTGATCCAAAGAATTTAACGGAGCCTCCAAGTATTTTATAATGACTTATATCGTATTTAAAATTATCGAAATTTACTATAGTAGATTGGAGATAGTAATCTTTATGCTTTGATGCTCCAACAGTAAATTCGGCTTTATAGTTATTCCTGAAAGGGTAGGTTGTTTTAATTTTTGTAAAAAACTCTATCTCTTTATTGAATGCAGGACGTTCGTTATTTTCAAAAAAATAGTTGGGTTTATAGTAATTAGCATTTGAATAGGAGAGAATAAAAGATAACGCCGATGGTACTTTAGTGGGCAAATCAAAAAACGAGGAAAACTGCGCATTGTTGTAGGCCTTTCCTAATTGCCCCTCTATAAAAAATTCAGATGATAGATTACGGACTGTTTTATACGACATACTGGTATATATCTGAGTAGTAGAACTTGAAGATATTCCACCTCCAAGACTTATAATGGGATTATCATCAAATTTGACTTTCAAATTCAATGTATATGTGGAATCTGCTCTATTAAATGTGGCTTTGGGTATTATCTCTTTCAATCCAGTATCTGACAATAGCCTGAAATATCCCCTTTTAAGTGTCTCGAAATCGAAAGTGTCCTCCTTCTCCTCCTGAAATTCTCTTCTAATAAATTCACTTTGTTGCTCATTTTTAACACCTTCTATCACAATCTCTTTAAATATCATTGAAGGTATGCGCTCTTTAAATGCTCTCCTTTTTTCTCTTACCACCGATATGTCGACACGAGCATCAACTCTTTTTTTAATAGAATCTATCAACTGTAAAGTCTTAGTGTAAGCTAAATTATGTACATCGTTTATTTTATAAAAATCAAGCAAACCTACGTTTTTTATATCAAACTCTATTTTTACTCCCAAAGAGTCGGGTAAATCATAATTACTCTTCTGAGTTATCATTCCTCTAATCTGTCCCATAAGGTCGTTATCATCAGGAATTTCATAACTATCTATTGAGGCTACACTCCCAATAATAAAATCAGGGTTAAACTCTTTAATCATTATATCTAAAGGAAAATTGTTGTAAATACCCCCGTCGTATGCAATAATTGAGTCTATTTTTATTGGTTTAAAAACAAAAGGGAAAGACATAGAGACTCTCACCGCATCGCCTAAATCCCCCTCTTTTAAAATCATCTGTTTTTTATTAAATACATCAGATGCAACTGTACGAAAAGGAACAAAGAGACTATCAAAATTACCCTCGCATGTAGCTGTAGCACCTGCATAAATATCTAAAAAAGCAAGGTTCATCTGTATTGGATCAACTACACTAATATTAAGAGGGCGAATTATTGTAATAGAATCTTTATCAGATAGTGCTACAGATATAATTGCAGGTTTGGGATCTTTCTGACGGAAAAAATATTGATAACTCATATCTTGTTCTCCAGAATACCATTTTTTGAACTCATCAGAAGATATAAGCTCTTTCATTTCGTCGGGCGAATATCCCATAGCATAAAGAGATCCAATAACTGCACCTATAGATGTTCCGGTAATGTAGTTTATGGGAATACCGCTCTCTTCAAGAGCTCTTATTACTCCTATGTGAGCCATACCTTTTGCCCCTCCACCACTAAGTACAAGCCCTACGCTTTGCCCCTTTAATGAGGCAAATGAGATTAGAATTATTAAAAAAAGGACAACTTTACGCATTTTACACTCCTTGTTATTAGTTATCCTCAAATTTAATACAAAAAATCAGTTTAACGCAACCGGTATATAGTTGTATTGACTTAAAAAAAACCGATACGGAGCTCTATTATCAACTCCGTATCGGTCAAAATTCCAAGAAAAATCTATTTTATTAGCTCTAAACTACGTTTTATAAACACATTTAGTGATTCACCCTTAAGCATATTATTTTGCAGTAGCGCTAAATCTATCAACTCGTGAATAATTTTATTTTCGTTAGCGTAATCTGTAATAACCGATTCAATTTCAGACCTCTTCTCTGCTATCTTATTTTTCACATCAGAAAGCTGATCTTCTCTCTCTGATGTAACCTTCTCTTCTTTTTTAGCCTCTTCTTTTTTAGCCTCTTCACTCTCTTCTTTGAGTTTATTAAGCTCCTGCTCTTTTTCCTCGATTGTTTTCAGTTCGGAGTAGAGGGGCTCTAATGTTTTGGAACAATTGGCCTCGGAGTCTTCAATTATCTTTTTTATCAAGGAGTGATCACTATTTATAACCATTGTGAACATATCCGGCATCTCACCGTAAAAACTCATGCCTGATTGAATAACCGACATATCTTTCATACGCCGCATATACTCACTTTGGGTTATTATTACCGGTTGTGACAACTCTCCCAAAGATTGTGTGTCAACATGAAATTCAACCTTTTCAAGTTTGGGTAGCTGGCTGTTAAATAGAGTTTTTACCCTTTCTGAAATCTCTTTTGAAAGATTGTCTGATTTTATATCCTCTTTTTTTATAAGATTGTCTATAGAGTCACTGTCTACCCTTGAGAAGCGGCTTGATTCAAATTTTTGCTCTAACATTCCTACCATAGCCACATCCAGATTGTTATCCATTAAAAGAACACTGTAACCTCTATTTTTGGCACTCTCTATAAATCCAAACTGATCGTCTTTGTTATTAGCATAAAGATAAATCAGATTCTTTTCTTTGTCTGTTTGATTGTCAAGTATAAGTTTTCTATACTCTTTGTAAGTAAAATAGGATCCATCGGTATCTTTAAAGAGAGCTATGTTCTCTATTTTTTTATAAAAATCCTCGTCGGTAAGCATACCATAGTTCATAAACAATTTTAAATCGTCCCATTTATTTTGGAACTCCTTACGGTCGCTCTTAAATATGGCACTTAATCTATCTGCTACTTTTTTGGTTATATAACCGGATATCTTCTTAACGTTTGAATCACTTTGCAAATATGATCTAGATACATTTAATGGAATATCAGGTGAATCAATTACTCCATGAAGCAGAGTAAGAAAATCTTGCACTATTCCCTCTATAGAGTCTGTAACATAGACCTGATTACAGAATAGTTGAATCTTATTTTTTTGTAATTCAAGATTAGACTTAATTTTAGGAAAATACAAAACTCCTGTTAGATTAAAAGGATAATCTACATTTAGATGTATCCAAAACAGTGGTTCATCTGACATCGGATAGAGTTCGCGATAGAACTTTTTATAATCCTCATCTTTCAGTTCTGTGGGTGTTTTTGTCCATATTGGTTCAGTATTATTTATAACATTGTCTTGATCCGTCTCTACATTTTCACCATTTTTCCACTCTTTTTTCTTGCCAAAAACAATTGGAACCGGTAAGAAACGGCAATATTTCTTCAATAGAGTTTCTATTCTATCTTCTTCAAGATACTCTTTGCTATCTTTGTCTATATGGAGTATAATATCTGTACCACGATCCTCTTTGTCAACTTCTATCATTGAAAATTCCGGTGATCCATCACAGCTCCATTTTACGGCTTTTGAGTCTTTTTTATAAGATTTGGTAACTATCTCTACTTTTTTTGACACCATAAAAGCTGAATAAAAACCTAAGCCGAAATGTCCAATTATAGCATTTGCGCTATCTTTGTACTTTTCTAAAAAGTCGTTAGCACCCGAAAAGGCTATCTGATTAATATATTTATCCAACTCTTCGGCTGTCATTCCAATACCTCTATCGGTGACAGTAATTGTTTTTTTATCAACTTTTACTCTTACGCTCAAATCTCCGGCCTCTTCTTTTAACTCTCCGCTCATAGAGAGTGTTTTTAGTTTCTGTGTAGCATCCACTGCATTTGAAACAATCTCTCTAAGAAATATCTCATTGTCACTATAAAGAAATTTCTTTATTACCGGAAAAATGTTCTCTGTTGTTACTCCTATTTTACCTTTTTGCATAACTTATATTGTTTATAAATTTATTAATCACATCTAATTAAACACTTATCTATAAAACAAGAAAAATGCCAGACACCTAAGCATCTGACATTTTGTCGCAATTCAGAGTGATTATTTCAATTTTTTAGGCAAAAGTTTGTCAACTTTTATACTTAACTCCTCTTCTCCCTTCTTGTAATCTACAATAAAACTGTTTGAGACGCCCAAAGTGCCATCTAAAATAATCTCTGACAGTTTGTCTTCTACAAGAGATTGGACGGCTCTTTTCAATGGCCTGGCTCCAAATTCGGGATTATAACCTTTATCAGCGATAAATCTAATAGCAGGTTCGGTGAAACTTATCTGATGTCCTATACTATTAACACGGTTAGAAAGAGCTTCCAGTTCTATTTTCACTATTTTACCTATAGATTCTTTGGTCATACTCTCAAAAGTAACAACCTCGTCTATACGATTTATAAACTCTGGTGCAAATGATTTGTTTAATGCTTTTCTTATAAGTTCCTGAGCAAGAGATGTTCTTTCAGTATCGCCTGTATCAAAACCAACACCTTTACCGAACTCCTTAACTTGGCGAGATCCTATATTTGATGTCATTATAAGAACCGAGTTTCTAAAATCGACTGTTCTACCATAACTGTCGGTAAGACGTCCATCGTCCATAACCTGAAGTAAAATATTGAACACATCCGGATGAGCTTTCTCTATTTCGTCCAATAAAATAATAGAGTAGGGGCGGCGACGTACTTTTTCAGTTAACTCACCTCCCTCTTCGTATCCCACGTATCCCGGAGGAGCACCTACAAGACGTGTAACTGTAAATTTTTCCATAAATTCACTCATGTCCACTCTTATAAGAGCATCTACACTACCAAACATTATATCGGCCAACTCTTTTGCTAAAAGCGTCTTTCCAACTCCGGTAGGCCCAAGGAACATAAAAGAGCCAATAGGCCTGTTGGGGCTTTTCAATCCTACGCGGCTTCTCTGAATAGCTCTTACCAATGTGTTGATCGCATTATCTTGGGCTATGACCCTCTCTTTGAGAGCATCCGACATTCCCTTTAGACGAACACTCTCCTCTTTCGCTATTTTTTGAACAGGAATACCTGTCATCATAGAAACAACATTGGCAATATGATTCTCATCAACACTCTTGCGATTGAGTTTTAATGACTCTTCCCACTCTTTTTTCATCACTTCAAGTTGAGATTCAAGAGTTTTCTCTTTATCTCTAAAATCGGCAGCTAACTCAAAATCCTGCTGTTTAACTGCCTGATTCTTTTTAATTTTAACCTGATCTATAAGATTTTCCTGCTCTTCTACCTGTTTTGGTGCAGTAAGATTAATAAGGTGTACCCTTGAACCGGCTTCATCAAGAACATCAATTGCCTTATCGGGAAAATTCCTATCCGAAATATAACGATCTGCAAATTTTACACAAGCGGCAATAGCCTGCTCTGTATACGACACATTATGATGATCTTCATAACGATCCTTAATATTTTCTAGAATTAGAATAGTCTCTTCCGGGGTTGAGGGCTCTACAAGTACTTTCTGAAATCTACGTTCAAGTGCTCCATCTTTTTCTATACTCTTTCTGTATTCATTAACGGTAGTTGCACCAATACACTGTATGTCTCCTCTGGAAAGTGCTGGTTTTAACATATTGGCCGCATCCATTGAGCCTGGTACTGAACCGGCACCCACTATTGTATGAATCTCATCAACAAATAGAATTATATTGGGATTCTTCTTTAATTCGGCTATAATTGAACGTAAACGCTCCTCAAATTGGCCGCGATATTTTGTTCCTGCTACTACAGCAGCCATATCCAAAGAGAGTAATCTTTTACCAAATAGAGTTCTCGGTACTTTTTTCTGAACAATTCGTATAGCTAAACCCTCCACAATAGCCGATTTGCCAACTCCGGGTTCACCTATAAGAATTGGATTGTTCTTTTTTCTCCGACTTAAAATCTGAGAAAGACGAGCTATCTCCTGCTCTCTGCCTACTACCGGATCAAGTTTTCCCTCTTCGGCCGCCAACGTCATATCAATACTAAAGTTATCAATAACAGGAGTGCCATTATTTGAACGAACAGATCCCATTGGAGATTTACCTTTAGATCCACTGGCCTGAGATGTACCAAATGTATCATCATCATCCTCTTCATCGTCTGTATAGCCCATACCCATATTGACATCAGGCTTGTAAGTTATAAGCTCAAATACCATCTTATAATCAACACTTAACGACAAAAGCAATTTAGCAACACTGTTTTCACCCTCTTTTATTATAGCAAGTAATATATGTTCCGCCTCTACCTGATCATTTTTTAATTGACGAGCCTCAAGCATACCAATTTTTAAAATCCTTGAGGCAGATTCATTAAACTGTATTTCTTGATTTGATTTTGATATTGTGTTAGAGTCATTTAAATCCTTTAAAATCTCCATAGCCTGCTCTATTTCCAGCTTCAGACCATTAAGATTTACATTCAATTTTGACAAAATAGCCGCAGCCCTGTTGTCTTTGCCGCGGATAATACCAAGCATCAAATGCTCGGGGCCAATAGTAGTATTACTAAGGCGACTGGCTTCTTCTTTACTTAAAACCAATATCTCTGTAACCTTTTGTGAAAAATGGCTATTCATATCTTTCTTATTCTGTTTTGCAAAGTTAGACATTATATTCCACTTAGAAACAATCTTAATTGTATAATATTATGATACAAAATCCGTGCCACAAACTATTTACCACCTTGTTAAAAGAGCTATTATTCAGCTTTAGGAGTTAAATTAAACTGTTTTTAAGTAAGGAAAAATAAGCTTTGTAAGCACAAAAATTCTGATTATTTTGTATACCTTTACAAGCTACTTGTAGAAGAGAAATTAGAGTTGTTTTTTGGTAGTAATAAAATAATAAAAAATTGGAACAGGACAGAATTATAAGGGTGAATATTGAGGAAGAGATGAAATCCTCGTACATTGATTATTCAATGTCAGTCATTGTAGCTAGAGCTTTGCCAGACGCAAGAGATGGTTTAAAGCCGGTGCATAGACGCATTCTTTACAGTATGATGCGCGACGGAAATACATTTGACAAGGGTTACAGAAAATCAGCTAGAACTGTTGGTGATGTGTTAGGGCATTTTCACCCTCATGGAGACGCCTCTATTTATGGTGCATTAGTTAGAATGGCTCAAGATTGGGTTATGCGCTATCCGCTGATTGACGGTCAGGGGAACTTTGGTTCTATAGATGGTGACAGTCCGGCAGCTATGCGATATACCGAAGTGCGTTTGAGAAAGTTAGGCGAGGAGTTGATGTTGGATATCAACAAAAACACGGTAGATTTTGTTCCTAACTATGATAACAAAGAGGAAGAACCGGTAGTTCTTCCCACTTACATACCAAACTTACTGGTAAACGGTTCCTCAGGAATCGCAGTTGGTATGGCTACCAACATGCCTACTCACAATCTTTCGGAAGTTATTGATGGTTGTATTGCAATGATAGATAACCCTGATATAGATATAGAGGAGCTTATGAAATATGTTAAGGCTCCCGATTTTCCCACCGGTGCTTTTATTTATGGAATAAGCGGGGTTAAAGAGGCTTTTATGACTGGGAAAGGTAGAATTGTTATGAGGGCCAGAACAGAGATTGAGAGTGGGCCGAAGCACGATATGATTATTGTGACAGAACTACCATACGGTGTTAATAAGGCCGATCTTATCAAATATATTGCAGATTTAGTAAACAATAAGAGAATTGAAGATATCTCTAACATCAACGATGAGTCTGATAGAGAGGGAATGCGAATCGTAATTGATCTTAAGAGGGATGCTAATGCTAATGTTGTGTTGAATAAACTTTTTAAAATGACAGCACTTCAAAGCAATTTTGGAGTAAATAACATAGCATTGGTAAATGGACGTCCTAGGTGCTTAAACCTAAAAGATCTAATAAAATGTTTTGTTGACCACAGGCGCACTGTTGTTCTAAGACGTACTACATTTGAACTTGAGAGAGCTATTAAAAGGGCGCATATTCTTAAAGGCTTGATAATAGCATCCGATAACATTGATGAGGTTATAAAAATTATAAAATCGGCTAAAACTCCTAACGAAGCTATAGAAAATTTGAAGATTCGTTTTGAGCTTGATGATATTCAGGCTAAAGCCATCGTTGAGATGAGATTACGTCAACTTACCGGCTTAATGCAGGATCAGTTACATAATGAATACAATGAACTTATGATTCTTATTGACAATCTGAAAGCTATTCTTGACGATACTGAAAAATGCAAAGAGGTTGTTAAAAATGAATTGCTTACAGTTAAAGAGAAGTATGGTGATGTTAGAAAAACAGAGATAGTCTACTCTTCGGAGGAGTTCAATCCGGAAGATTTTTATTCAAACGATCCTATGCTTATTACAATTTCTCGTCTGGGTTATATAAAAAGAACTGCTCTGACTGAATATCGTACACAAAATAGGGGAGGAGTTGGTTCAAGAGGAAGTGACAAACGCAACGAAGATTTTATTGAGCATATTTATACTGCAACAATGCACAACTATATGCTCTTTTTTACTCAAAAAGGACGCTGCTATTGGCTCAAAGTGTATGAAATACCCGAAGGTAACAAATCTTCAAAGGGAAGAGCAATACAAAACCTTCTAAACATAGAGCCTGACGACAAGGTTACAGCATACATTAATATAGAGACTCTCAATGACTCGGATTTCATAAATAATCACTATCTTCTATTCTGTACCGAAAGAGGAGTGGTGAAAAAAACCATATTAGAAAGCTACTCTAGGCCGCGTAGGAACGGCGTTATAGCCATTAATTTAAATGAGGGTGACAGAGTTGTAAATGTCTTACTTACAGATGGTGATAATGAGATGCTGATTGCTAATCGGAACGGAAGGGCTATAAGATTTCATGAAAATACTGTGCGCTCTATGGGTAGAACATCTACTGGAGTTAGAGGCATAACCCTTGATGATGACGGAGAAGATTATGTTGTAGGAATGGTTTCAGTAAAAGACTCTTCAACAGAGACTATTCTAATAGTTTCTGAAATGGGATATGGAAAACGTTCAGAAATTGAAGATTACAGGAAAACAAATAGGGGAGGTAAAGGTGTAAAAACGCTAAATATTACAGATAAGACAGGTAAATTAATCTCTATTGAGGTTGTTAAAGACGATGATAATCTAATGATTATTAATCGATCAGGAATTGCCATAAGGCTTGAAGTCTCTAATATTAGAGTTATGGGTAGAGCCACTCAGGGAGTGAGACTAATAAATCTAGAAAAGAGAAATGATCAAATAGCCTCAATATGCAAGGTTGATTCTGAAGACATTATTGAAGAGGAAGAGGATGATTCCCAGATAGATGATAAAAACAGCTTGATGGATGAAGATATGTAGTTTACAACTAATCATAATTATTAATGATCTACAAAATAAAGAATAAATGAAAAAGGTAATTTTATTATTAATCGCATCGATAGGGCTATCGTCTGTATCATTTGCGCAAATGACAGCTAAACAGTTAAAAAAAGCCACAAAAGAGGCTCAAGCTGTTGTAAAAAAGGCTAAGGATGAGTTGATGTCATCTACCGGAAATATTAAAACTGCACGTGATCTGATTGAACAAGCTATGGTAAATGAATTTACCGTTAACTATTCGGAAACGTGGAGTGTTGCGGGAGATATATTTAAAGTACTCTATCTTAACGAAAACGAGAAAGCTTATCAGAATGTAGCTTTCGATACAGTTGGTATGTATAATTATCTAAGCAAAATGTTTGAGTATTACATAATTTGCGACTCTTTAGAGCAAATTCCAAATGCTAGTGGTAAAATATCAACTGCTTGCCGCGATAAAAATGCTATGGAACTGGATAGAAATCGCAGCAACTTTATTAACGGTGGTATTTTCTATTTTAATAACAGAAAAGATTTTTCTAAAGCTTTCGATATGTTCGATAAGTATTATGAAATGGCTAAGGTACCAATGTTGATGCCTTTTGATCAGGCTGATCCCAATTCGGAAAGCAGAGCAAAAGAGTTTGCTTATTATCCAACATTAGCCGCCTATCAGATGAAACACTATGATAAAGTTCTAAAATATGTTGATTTGGGAATGGAAGATTCAATTCGTGGCGAGGATTGTTTCTGGATTAAAACTGAATCGTATGAACAGCTTAAGGATACTGCTAATTGGATATTAATGCTGCGTGAAGGCGTAATAAAATATCCTGCAAACAGCTATTTTTTTGATAGACTGATAGCTTATTACTACACAACCGAACAAATGGATAAGTTGGAAGAGTTCGCTCAAGAGATGATTGAGAATAATCCGGAAAAGGCCTATAGCTATTATATTATTGGTTATCTCAGGCAGGAACAGAAGAATCTTGACGCCGCTATTGAAGCCTACAAAATAGCTATAGAAAAAGATTCTGAATTAAGAGAGGCTTATATTAATCTGGGGCTCTGTTATATGCTTCAAGCAAATGACTTTATGGAAACTCAGTCAAATTTGAGATTAAATTCTGCCGAATACAAAAAAGTTATTGAAAAAGAGAAAGTCTATTATGAGAAGGCTAAACCAATATTTGAAAAAGTGAGAGTTATTGCTCCGGACGAGATAAAAAAATGGGGACTTCAACTGTTTCAGATCTATTATAAACTGAACATGTCTAAGGAATTAAATGATATAGAAAAAACTTTAAAAGCAGAAGGCTTATTATAATTAACTCTACTTTATTAAAGGTGGATAAAGGTCAAGGTGGGGCATAAAGTCTCACCTTGATTCTTAAAACATCTATTAAACATAATAGTTATTATATAAAAATGAATGGGCGGAATTTAAAAGAAAAATGTATCCCGAAACTATACAGTAGTTTCGGGATACATCTCATCTCTAAACTCTTAATATTTTTTTAGCTCTTCTTTTTGCTCTCTTCTAAAATCTGAAGTGCTCTGTCCAATACTGTAGTATCATCTATCACAACAGCACCTCCATCAGGTCCCGGTTCAATATGAAATCCAACCGATTTGCCACTCTTGTAATCGCTTCCACCAAAAAAATTTCTGACTGTCTCTACTTCAAGATTTAACTCATCGGCTATACGACGCATACTTCCCTCGGGCAATGATGCCTTAATCTCTCGAAGTTTGTTGAAGGTTATTAGTCTGCTCATCTGTTCTAAGATTTAAGTAATTATTAATTGTAGTATATATATATTATATATCAAAATGGAACAAGCCCTTGCTTGAACCCAGTAAATATTATAATAAAAATAAATGTTCCATACATAAAACATTGACAAAGGCCTAAGTCCTTAAACAGGTAGCCTGTCTTTGTTTTAAAAGAAGAATAATTTATAATTACTCTTACATTCTTCCTTGTTAAATACCGGTATAGAGAATAAATAATACTCCCTGTAGCCACTCCTACAAGCATGCCTATAAATATATCGCCAACATAGTGTACACCAAGATATGTCCTTGTAAGTGAGTTTAGTAATGCCCAAAGTGTAAGTGACATTGCAAACCATTTTTCTTTAACTAGAAGAATCAAAAAGATAGCTACTCCAAACGAATTTGTAGCATGACCCGAAATAAAACTATATTTAAATCCCCTATATCCGTTTACCGTATCAATTAAATGCATAATTTCTGCATTATTAGTAGGTCTAAGACGTTGAAAAAACGGTTTAAAAACGGACGATGAAAGTTGATCACAACAAATCACTGTTAAGGCTATCATGGCTAAGATTAAAAAGAAATTACCCGGTCTATTATTTTTATATAAAAGAAAAGTTAATATTAACATTGTTGGTATCCAGACATAAGTTGATGTAAAAAGAGCAACACAACCATCCAAAAAAAGCGATTTACTGCCATTTAGCAACAGTGTTGTAAATAGGTCTATATTTAAAACCTCCTTAACATCAAACATTCTCTCTTTTTCTAAATTCTCTCCATAACAGAAACGGGAATCCATCCCACATTGCTGTCATCCAACTCTACTTCTACCCACTCTTTCATAGAGTCGTCCAGAATACGCACTTTTCGCCCCTCGTGGATAATATAAAGCTCCGTACCGCTCTCGCTAGGTGTACTTCTAACCGCTACTCCGGGTGCCATGATAATGGCAAAATCACAATATTCCAAACTGCTCTTCTGAGTTGTAGCGAAGATATAAGATATAATGGAGGAAACAAAGAAAAAACAACCAAAAACAAAAGAAAGTTTTCTGATAAAAATCTTTCTGGAAAAAAGAAATATTCCTACAAAAGCCAGAGTAATAATAAACAGAAATATGGTTAGCCATGCCCACTGATTTATATTCAATGAGGCTATAAGTTTTTTTATCCATACAGTTATAAAAAGCTCATTTTTCTGAACTATCCTATCTACAGTTTTAGTTCGTGCAAGCTCAAGATTAAATCTTATATTATGATCTGATGGATTTAAAAGATAGGCTCTTTCATAATTCAATATAGCTTTAGATATATTGTCTGTTTTATAATAAGCATTGCCTAAATTCATATAAAGAGTGGCAGAGACTCCCCGGGTAGCCAATATAGATTCATATATCATAATAGCGGTATGATAATCTGCTAATATAAAAGCGCTATCGGCATCGGTAATTGTAAATTGTTTGGTTTCAACTGAATCTTCAGAGAAAGTTACATGAGAAAATTCTTGAGCAGATACTTGTATCAAACCTACACATAATAAAAATATAAAAATTATTATAGAAGAGGTGTTTTTTTTCATAATGTTCATTTTCCTATTGAGTTTTCCATTTGACTTATAACTTTTATTGAGTCAGCATATATAGTATCCATTCTGCCACTATCATCACCGGGAGCATATCTGGCAAACTCACATCCGTCCAGTAAAGTTGTGAACATTGATGAGAGTTCTATCGACACTCCTTTCTCTAAAAGAGCTGCTTGAATATTCTCCTTAGATAGTTGTGAAGGCGGAATAACCAACTTATCGCTTACATAACCCCATAATGCTTTTAAAACCTCGTCATAAAAAAGGTCTTTCTTGTTTTCTTTCAAATATTGATTAGCCACAAGAAGCCTTTTTTTAGCCACTCTGTTGGCACGTTTAGTCCTATTTATTGCGGTATTCGCATTGTCAGCAACCCTTTTCCTGGAAATTACAACAAAACTCAAAAGAATAATTAATGGAGTGAATAAGATTACCCAAAATTTGAACGATCCAAAAAACAGATTCTCTATATCTAGAAACTCATTAGATGTAGTGTTAAATCGTATATCCTCTCCAACATATTTCAAATCCTCTTTACTTATAATACCGGAAACAGAACTTGCAGCACTCCCCTCCCCTTTAGCTATAGATAGTTTTATCTCCTTGGTTATGATTGTTTTATATGTTTCACTACGAGGATCAAAATATTGAAATTCAATAGGAGGTATTGAATATTCTCCAGCATGACGTGGTATAGCCAAATACTCGAAAACTTTATTTCCGGAGTGTCCTGATGTCTTCAATGTGTATTTATTATCAATCTTAGGGTCATATATATCGAATGTAGCCGGATATTCTATTTTAGGAGTTTGAATCAGTTTCATATTGCCTGTACCCGAAACAACCACTTTAACGGTCACTGCCTCGTTGGTTTTCAACTCTGTAGTGCTAATATCAGAGCTTATACTAAAATCACCCACGCCACCATAATAAGCATCGGTTTTACCCTTTGGAAGAGGCTTTACATTTACAGTTATTTTTGGAGTAGTAAGTGATTTCTTTATATCAACATATCGTCCCACATTGAAAAAATTATCAAAAATATCATCACTCTGAATTTGTTGAGAAACTATACCTTCAAAAGTTGTTGGAGGAATCTCCAGTACACCCGACTGTTGCGGAAATAGAACATATTGGCTCCAAACCATGGTCCTATAATTTCTCCCATTATAGTTCTCATAATTCATCTCTTTGTTCTGTGGTAACTCAACCTCTTGGGTATGAAAATTTTTCAAATCGGGCATTTTATTGCTCAAACTGGTCAGATTAACCAGTGTATATATCTTAAAGGTGAGTAATATAGCCTCTTGTTCATATACTGTATGTCTATTTATTGAGGCGGTCATAAAAAGATCGCTGTTAGAGACTACACCTGGTTGAGATTTTGAAGACTGCTGTTTTGTATCACTTACATTGTCGGTAGGTAACACTTTTACTGTAAGCGAATTAGACGTTAACGATGTTCCATTGGCTACAATGGTTGCACCAGGTATTTTGAACTCTCCTTCATTTTCTGCCAGTAACAGATAGGTGTAAGTTATAGATACGCTCGATGACATTGAACCATTTATTATCTGTGTACTACTCTGAGTCGAAGTGCTAGGCCCTGTCAGAACTGTAAATCCTGTCATACCTGGGGCACGAAAATCTTTCACTTTGTTAGTATTGACCTTATAAGAGAGTCTGAATTGCTGGCCGGCCACTACTGATTCTGGAGCCGAAGCTGTAAAAGTAACCTGCTCCGACCAGACCTGAAGAGTGGTAATAAGCGGCAATATCAGAAACAATAATCGTTTAATCATTATGAGTGTATATTGTAATTTGTTACCAATCCTTATCTAATTGTTTTTTCGGTTGAACCTGTATAGCCTGCCTGATCCTCTCTTGGACCTCCTTTTCATCCTGCATAGCTGCTTGAAGAAGCTGTTCGGCATTTTCTTTAGATATATCCTGATACTCTTCGTTTTGTTGACTTTGCTGTTCCTCAGGCCTCTCATTCTGTTGTTCCTGCTCCTCCTCCCTGTTATTATCCTGATCCTGTTGTTCCTGATCATCTGATTGTTGATCAAGCTGGCTCATAGCCAAAGCCAAATTATAACGAGTCTCATGATCATGGGGGTTATTACGAAGTGCCTGTTTATATGCTGTAATAGCGTTCTGAAAATCTTGTGAGGCCTGAAATATTACACCCAAATTGTGATAAGCCATTGCTGTAAGTTCTTTTGCATCTTTCAAATCCGGGCCTTCAACAACTCCGGAGTTTATGAGCTTATTCTTATCCAACTCCATTATAGTTACAGCTTTTTTATATTGATCTACCGCCTCTTTTATCTTTTGTTGCTCTATATAGGCATTACCAAGGTTATAGATGGCATTTGACGATTCTGAGTTTTTGTCTAAAGCCTTTAAATAGTTCTCCTCTGCTTTAATAAACATACTGTCTTTGTAAAAAGAGTTCCCTCTTCTTACAAAATCCCTATCGGTCTGCTGTGCAGAAGCTTTTAGACAAAGTAATAATAGCAATATGTATATAAATGGAGTTTTTTTCATTCCTTTCCTGATAAATTATTTAATCTAAAAAGCTTTATTCTTGATAGAATCGGGTTACGACTGTTACTTATTAACATTTCAATAACTAACAAGATCAGAGTTGCCCAGGCTATAACCTGAAATTGTTCATCGAATTCAGTATAAACAGTCGACTCTATATCTTTTTTAGCAAGTTTATCTATCTCTTTTTGTAAAGCTTTTTCCGCCGAATTCGAATTGTCCACATAAAAATATGAACCATTACCCGCCACGGCTATCTCTTGACACATTTTTTCATTAAGACGTGTCACTATAACATTTCCCGATTTATCTTTTCTGAAACCACCACTATTGTCGGAGGCTGGGATTGGAGAACCTGAATGTGATCCAATCCCTAAGACATAAACTTTAAAGCCATTCTCAGCAGCTTTTTTTGCAGATTCTACTGCACCACCCTCATGATTCTCTCCATCCGTAATCAAAATAATAGCCTTCCCCATCCCCTCGTTTGGTGTAAAACTCTTCATAGATAGATCCAGTGCATCTTTAATATTTGTTCCTTGACGTGAGATTAAATTGGGCGATATAGAGCTTAAAAAAATTTTCGCCGATACAAAATCACTGGTTATAGGTAACTGCACATAAGCTTCGCCTGCAAATATAACTAATCCCAATTTGTCATCTTTAAATTGGTCCACAAGATTTGACACTATTCGTTTAGATTTTTCAAGCCTGTTAGGAGCCACATCATCAGCAAGCATAGAGTTCGATACATCTAAAGCTATTATTGTCTCTACCCCCGACCTAACTACCGTCTCTTGTCTTGAGCCAAATTGCGGACGAGCCAGAAGAAAGCAGATTAGGGCTATAGATAAAAACATTGTCCAGAATTTAATTTTTGGCCTTGCAACAGACATTTCGGGCATAAGTTGTGTTATAAGCTCGGGATCACCATATATATTCAATTTTCTGCTTCGTTTTATATTTGAATATATATATACAACCGCCAGAAATAGCAGCAATATCAATAAATTTAAATATTCCGGATTAGCGAATCTAAACATCTCTTTTTTTGAATTTATGGAATTGTTCTTAAAATAGTCTGCCTAAGTAAAATATCAATCAAAACAGAGATAAGAAGAATGAGGGCAAATGGTTGATATGCCTCTTGATTTCTGCTAAACTCCTTCACCTTTAGTTTAGTTCTTTCCAATTTATCTATCTCCTCATAAACCTCCCGGAGCTTGCTGTTATCGGTTGCACGATAGTACTGGCCATTAGAGGTGTTAGCTATTTGGCGCAAAACCTCTTCGTCAATTTCAACCGGCACATTCACATATTGTGTGGTTCCGGCATACGTTTGCACCGGATAGGGTGCTGTACCATTTGTCCCTATTCCAATAGTGTAGATGCGAATACCAAAACTTCTTGCAATATCTGCTGCTGTAGCTGGTGATATCTCTCCCCTATTATTCGATCCATCGGTCAACAAAATTATCACTTTAGATTTAGCTTTACTCTCTTTTAATCTACTTACGGCATTAGAAATACCCATTCCTATTGCCGTGCCATCTTCTATTACACCTCTAGCCGCTATATCACTGCTAACGCTATGAAAAAGATTCAAAAGCACTCTATGATCTACCGTTAACGGGCACTGTGTGAAAGATTCGCCCGCAAAAATAACCAAACCAATATTGTCGTTCGGCCTACCGTTTATAAACTCAGAAGCTATCATCTTTGCCGCTTCCAGTCTATTGGGCTTAAGATCTTCAGCCAACATACTTGTAGATACATCTAAACAGAGCATTATATCTATACCTTCTATTTCTGTATTTTTCCAGTTGTCGGTTATTTGAGGACGGGCTAAAATTAAAATCAGCATTATAAAAGAGATGATACGCAAAACAAAAGGTAGATGTAAAAGATAATACTTGTAGCTTTTAGGCATGTTTTTATACATACTAGCATCAGATACCCTCATAGTGGCCTCTTTTTTTCGCCCTCTGAGTATATACCAAACAATTGCCGGAATTATTAGTGGCAATAATAGAAGATATGCGCTGTCTGCAAAAAACATATTATAAATATATTAAAAGAGTAAATAATAAACTTGCCGAACAAGTAATATCAAAAATAGAGTAGTTGACAAACTGGCTATAATTATAACTGTCAAAAGCACCGCCCTCGATTTTTTACCACGCTTACTCTCTATGACCACTTTTTGTTCCGTTGGTACATTGTTTTCTGAATCACTCTCCAATATTGTATTTTTAACAAACTCCACCGCATAGAGCAAATTCTGATCATTTTCATTTAAAAGCGGATTATACTTGGCAAATTTTACCAAATCAGCCACTTTAAGCAGATTAGCCAACTCCTTGACTATATCATCGTCTTGATTATTCATAAGACGATCTATTATCTCGGCCGAAGTCATCTCTGTGGCAAAAAAATCGAATCTCTCATTGATATATTCTCGCACAGCATCGGTCAATTCTGTATAGAATTTTTTGGGATCGCTTCTCTGTGCTAATCTCTCCTCTTTTAAACGTTCAATTTTATCTAACGCTCTCTTATGAGCAGACAATTCTGGTTCTATTTTTAGTATACGTACTATCGGTTTGTCCTCTTTATATTTTTTATAAAGAAATAGAGCTAATGCGGCCATGAACAGAAGAGAAAAAAGATATAACAGCGGATTTTTTATATCTTTCCATATAAAAGGTTGATTAATAATCTCTTTTGGTCCAAAAAAACTACTCTTATTAAGAGTGTCTACATCAAACATATATACTGCCAGATATAACGAACTTCTTGAGTAATACGCGGTAGAATCAACCATAACCCGAAACGGTGGAATATAAAACTGCGCTGAGTCAAACGATGTCACTGTATAATGCTGCGTAACTACCATACGCTTCTTTCTATTCACGTATTGTGTGTCCCTTCTAACCGGAGGAATTATCTCCAAGCCAGACACAATAGTGTCGTTTAGTATAGGGAATAGTATTTCACTCCCCGACTCACAAGTAACCTCAAGATGTATCTCGGTCTGCTCTCCTATCCACATTACAATAGAATCTATTTTCGATTCCACTAATACTTCAGCTACAACGAAATGACAATATAAAACAAATATGAAGCAAAACGCTATCCGATTAGTTAAGATTCTCATTTCCTAATAGCAAATAAATTTAACAACGCTTTTACATAGTCTTGATCCGTTCTTACTGACACAAAATCAACTCCACTTCTAACCATACTATCTTTTACACCTTCCTGGTGACTTATCCACCATTTGTTATGTAATGAGCGCACCAATTTTGAAGAGGTGTCAACATATTCATAACGGTCCGTTTCGGCATCTCTAACCTTTATCAATCCCACGTTGGGTAATTCAGCCAGACGACGGTCATATACCTGAATAGCCACCACATCATGTTTGCGATTTGAAATTGTCAAAGCATTTCTAAAATCCTTATGATCAATAAAATCACTTAACACAAAAGCTGTACACCTTTTTTTAACCGCATTGTTTAAAAACTCTAAAGGTACAGTTATATCTGTGTTGGAACTCTCAGGCAAAAAACTCAGAAGTTCTCTAATAATATACAAAATATGCTTTTTACCTTTTTTAGGTGGGATGAATTTCTCTATTTTATCAGAAAACAAAACAAGACCAACTTTATCATTATTCTGAATAGCAGCAAAAGCCAAAGTAGCCGCAATTTCAGTTACAGTGTCACGTTTAGTTCTACATCGGGTTCCAAAATCAAGACTCGACGATATATCAACAAGTAACATAACGGTAAGCTCTCTCTCCTCTTCATAAATTTTCACATAAGGTTTATTCATTCTTGCAGTTACATTCCAATCTATATCGCGAATATCGTCGCCATATAGATATTCTCGAACTTCCGAAAAAGCCATACCTCGCCCCTTAAAAACCGTATGATACTCTCCTGCAAAAATATTGTTAGACAGCCCTCTGGTCTTTATCTCAATTTTTCGGACCTTTTTTATAAGTTCACTGGCTTCCATTCTTATCAGGGCACCTCTACTTTATTAAGAATTCTACTAATAAGTTCGTCTGCAGTAACATTTGTTGCCTCTGCCTCATAAGATAGGCCTATGCGATGACGCAGAACATCGTGTGCTATTGCTCTAACATCTTCAGGCACCACATAACCACGCCGTTTAATAAACGCTAATGATCTAGAGGCTAGAGCCAGATTGATTGACGCTCTGGGAGAGCTTCCAAAAGAGATAAGCTCTTTTATATCTCTCAGACCATAATTTTCAGGATATCTGGTAGCAAATACTATATCTGCAATATAGTGTTCAATTTTATCATCTAAATAGACTAACCCTACAATATTTCTAGCCTGCAAAATCTCGTCTGTAGTCATAACGTATTTTACTGTTTGAACCTCGTTATTTATATGTTGATGGATTATTTTTTTCTCTTCCTCCAACTTTGGGTAATCTATTACAACTTTCAACATAAAACGGTCCACTTGAGCCTCAGGAAGAGGATATGTTCCCTCCTGTTCAATAGGATTCTGAGTGGCCATTACAAGAAAGGGTTTAGGCAACGGAAAAGTCTCTTTACCTATTGTAACATGACGTTCCTGCATGGCCTCAAGAAGTGCGCTCTGCACTTTTGCCGGTGCACGATTTATCTCGTCCGCCAAGATAAAATTCGCAAATATCGGCCCTTTATTTACAACAAACGACTCCTCTTTCTGGCTATAAATCATGGTTCCCACTATATCAGCAGGAAGAAGATCAGGAGTAAATTGTAGTCTACTAAAGCTTGCATCTATCAGAGATGCAAGTGTTTTTATAGCCAACGTTTTTGCAAGACCGGGTACACCCTCTAATAGTATATTACCATCAGATAACAATCCTATCAGCAAAGACTCAACTAAGTGTTTTTGACCTATAATAACCTGGTTCATACCAGCAGTAAGATTGGTAACAAAAACACTCTGTTTCTCTATTTTCTCATTTAATTCACGAATATCAAAAGTTTCATTCATAACCGGTATATTTCTAGTTTATGTTTCTTAATTCCAAACATTTATTTCTATTCTAATATCCAAAGCTACTATACTCCAAAAATATAGCAATTCTTGGGCAAGTAATTTTAAAAAAAACTAAATAGTCTTGAAACAGATTTTTTTTAAAGATTTTTTTAAGACTTACACTCTATTACCTGTTGTTAAGTTCTGGCACCAATATTATATCCCCCACCTGTATCTTTAAAAAATTTGACATTTTATTATACGCAGCAATATATGGCCATAATTTTTTTGTTCCATAGTAGCGTTGCGCTAAAAGCGTAATAGTTTCGCCTGCAACCATAGCGTGTTCGGCAATAACCTCTCCCATTGAATAATTTACCGTGTCAGCAAGAGTAAATTCTGGCAATTCCTTCTTTTCATCACCTGCTGTAAGACGGAATACACTCTGACTTACAGTAATATTATTCCCCTCTTCAGATTTTTCAATGTCGTTATTTACACTATCCTCCTGCCATACACTATCCTCCTGCCATACAACATCCTCCTGCCATTCAACATCTGTTTCAGACTCCACAATAGACTCTTGCAATTCAACCATCGATCCCGAGCTCTCCTTTGTTATTAATTTCAAATTATTAAATAAAAATAGAGGCCCTGAATAGTAAACAAAGAAAAGCACAGCCATTATTCCTGATAAAAGATATATCAAAATTTTAACGGTATTTCTCTTTTTTGTAGGCCTTACATGTCTATGTCTGGTTATCTTCTTATGAGAATTTTCTGAAACTTCCAAATGGTCAACTCTCTCTTCTGTTTGCAGTTCCAATTTCTCCTTATCTTGCTGATCTGTGACCTCAATCTCCTTATCATTAATCGAAGCTTCTTTGCCCTTTTCATCACTAACCGCGGCTTGTTTGCCCTTCTTATCACTATCTTTTGCCCGAACAGCCTCGACCTGCTCATCTGACAATAAAATCGAAGCAAACTGAGCAAACGGTTTATTTATCTTTTGCTTTAAAGTAGAATCAGGAACAAGAGATATTTTTTTATGTGCAGCAATTACAAAACGCTCTCCGGTATTTACATTTACACTTTCTCGTTGTGCTACATCAACCAATTTAAAATTCCCTAAACCTTTAATTTTAACCGACTCTCCTTTTTCAAGAGTCTCTACAATGACTTTAAAGAATGAGGAAACAAACAGATCAGATTCAGTTACTTTCATGCCGCTCTGTTCAGAGAACATACTAGCTAGTTGAGATAGATTTATTCTTTTGTCCATAACAGTAGGTTATTTAACTTTATCTTTTAGCATTGTACTTGGTCTGTAAGATAATGATAGTCTTGGCGGGATAAGCATTCTTTGGCCTGTTTTGGGGTTAATAGAAATACGTTCTGCCCTTTTTTTAACACTCAAGACCCCAAATCCTGACACACTGACAGAGTCGTTATCCTGCCAAATTTTCTCCATCACCTGCAACAGATCGTTAACTCTCTGTTGAGTCTCTTCCTGTGTTAATCCGGTTTCACGAGAAAGAGCAACAATAAACTCCTTATTTATCATATATTAAAAATTTTTCTTTATGCCAACAACACCATACAGGTCAAAAGCTTCAGCACCAGTAATAAAAACATTCTGAAAGCTGCCCAAACTTAATTCTTTCTCACTTTTTATCAAAACTTCAGAGTCTACTTCAGGTGAATCGAACTCAGTTCTGCCTATAAAAAAATCTCCCTCTTTTCTGTCAATTATTGTCTTAAAATAGTGGTTAATTTTCTTCTGGTTATGTTGCTCCGAAATATCTTGCTGAATCTCCATCAATTTGGAAAGACGACTCTCTTTAACATCCATAGGAACATCATCTAAATATTTACGTGCAGACAGTGTTCTCTCAACCTCTGAATAGGCAAAAGCCCCCATTCTTTCAAAAGTAAATTGCTCTACAAAATCTACCAATTCAGAAAAATCATCATCGGTTTCACCAGGAAATCCCACCATTAAAGTAGTTCTTAAATGTATTCCCGGAACCTCTTCTCTTATTCTTTTAAGCAACTCTTTGGTTTGCGATGACGAGATATTCCTATGCATGCGTTTTAGTATATTATCATTTATATGCTGTAACGCTATATCCAAATAATTACATACATTATTGCGTTCTCTAATCACTTTAAGAAGCTCGTATGGAAACTTATCAGGATAGGCATAATGTAGTCTAATCCACTCTATACCATCTATATCCGAGATACGCTCAACCAACTCAGAAATTCTGGATTTACCTGATATATCACGTCCGTAATAGGTAATATCTTGTGCTATTAGTTGTATCTCTTTCACTCCGGCAGATACAAGCTTATGCGCCTCATCAACTATATCTTTTATTTCTCGAGACTTATAAGAACCTGTCATTAAAGGAATTGCACAAAAAGCACAACGACGGTTACAGCCCTCGGCTATTTTTAAGTAGGCGTAATGTGAAGGAGTTGTTATTCGCCGCTCATTGACAAGTTCCGAATGCCACTTTCCTTTTATTTCAGTAAGAATAAGATCCCAATTAAATTTCCCTAAATACTTATCAACGTCCGGTATCTCTTGTAACAGCTCTTTTGAATAGAGTTGGGAGAGACATCCCATAACAAATAGTTTACCAATAACTCCTCTCTTTTTAAGCTCCGCACATTCCAATATCATCTGAATAGACTCCTCTTGTGCATCACTTATAAAACCACAAGTGTTTATCACTACATACTCACCGTTAGGATCCTCAGGATCGTGTCTAACACTATATCCTTCAGCTTCGAGTTGTCTTATTAGCTTCTCTGAGTCAACAAGATTCTTTGAACAACCCAAAGTGATAATATCAATCAATCCATTTGTCATGTTTGTGAAAACAATGAATTTACAAACTCTACTCTGTCAAAAACCTGCAAATCTTCGATAGACTCACCAATACCCACATATTTAACCGGAATTTTAAACTGATCGGATATACCAATAACCACTCCCCCTTTAGCAGTGCCATCAAGTTTAGTTATGGCCAGAGAAGAGACCTCGGTTGCTAATGTGAACTGTTTAGCCTGTTCAAATGCATTTTGCCCGGTAGATCCGTCAAGCACTAATAACACCTCGTTAGGAGCTTGCGGAACTATTTTTTTCATAACATTTTTTATTTTGGTCAACTCATTCATCAAGTTAACTTTATTATGGAGTCTACCAGCTGTATCAATAATTACTACATCGGCATTGTTGGCAACAGCCGATTTAAGAGTATCATAAGCCACCGATGCAGGGTCTGAACCCATCTCTTGATGTATAACCGGAACATCAGCTCTTTTCCCCCACTCTACAAGCTGCTCTACAGCAGCCGCCCTAAATGTATCAGCAGCCCCTAAATATACACTCAATCCCCTCTTTTTGTATTGATAAGCTAACTTCCCAATTGTAGTTGTCTTTCCCACACCATTAACACCAACAATCATAATAACATATGGTTTAATGCCGTTTTCGGGAATAACAAAATCGTCGATTATAATCTTATCGTTCTCAATCAAAAGAAGTGAGATTTCGTTACGAAGAATTTCGTTAAGCTCTTTGGTATTCAGGTATTTGTCGCGCGCAACTCTTTGTTCTATCCTTTCAATGATTTTCAAAGTGGTCTGTACTCCCACGTCTGATGTTATAAGAACCTCTTCGAGGTTATCAAGAACCTCGTCATCAATAGTTGATTTTCCGGCAATAGCGTAAGATATTTTGGCAAGAACGCTATTTTTTGTCTTTTCCAGACCTTTATCAAGCGATTCCTTTTTATCCTTAGAAAAAACAGAGAATAGTCCCATACAAAATAATCGAATTTATTAAGTGCAAATATAATTAAATATTGTAGCAAAGGCAATATAGGTTTTACCTTATTGGCTCGTTACAGAAAAAAAGAGGCTACCCTTAAAGGAATAGCCTCTTTTATAATATGTAAGAAAAAAATTACTTCATTAACTCTTTCATCTGATCTTCAGTCACCATTTGCTCCGAAAACGTATAAGCACCCGTTTTGTCGGATTTTGTCATCTTTATCAGTTTAGTCATTCTAACCTTGCCCTGTCTAAGGGTCGATATCGCTTTTTTTGCCATGAGAAAAATTATTTTATTTCACGATGAACTGTCACCCTTCTCAAAACAGAGTTGAACTTTTTCAACTCAAGTCTCTCAGGAGTATTCTTCCTGTTTTTAACGGTAATATAACGGGATGTACCCGGCATACCACTCTCCTTATGCTCAGTGCATTCAAGAATAACTTGAACTCTGTCTCCTTTAGTTTTCTTTGACATAATATCTTATCTCTTTCCTATTTTAAGCTATTATTTTAACTCTGGCCCAGTCACAGTAACCTTTAGCTATAGCATCTTTCAAAGCTGCATCTAATCCTTTTTTGTTAATAGTACGCAAACCGGATGCGCTAACGCGGAGAGATATCCAGCAATCTTGCTCCACATAAAAGAACTTCTTAGTGAAAAGGTTCACATTAAACGTTCTCTTGGTTCTTCTCTTAGAATGGGAAACGTTATTGCCTACCATAACTTTTTTTCCGGTAATTTGACAAATTCTTGACATTTCTACTCTAATTATTAAATTGTTCTTTTTTTGTTTCTTAAAACAGGGTGCAAAGTAAGATTTTTTTTTTGTCTTTACCAAATTATCCTACAATAAAAATGTTACCCCCGTCATTTTTACACCTTTTCGCAATCCAATATAAACTCTTTTAATAAAGAAAGAGCTTCAAATACGGCGCACTCACTATTCTCTTTACGCCCTTTATCAATAAAGTTAATTTTTTTGGAGAGTACTCCTTTATCACTACATACGCCTATCCATACAGTTCCTACAGGTTTTTTATAAGACCCTCCTCCAGGACCGATAATTCCGGTTGTAGTTACTGCAAAATCCGACCCGGATTTTCTCTTAACACCTTGCGCCATAGCCTCAACAACCAGTCTGCTAACCGCACCGTTATGAGATATCAGTTCCGGATCAATCTCTAAAAACTCTATCTTACTTTTATCTGAATAGGCCACAATCCCACTTAAAAAATAGGCAGAACAGCCACTGTTAGCCACTATTGCAGCAGAAAGAGAACCACCTGTACAACTCTCTGCCACAGCTAACGTTTTATTTTTATTTAAAAACCATCTATGCAGGAAATGGCTCAGATTCTCTATTTCTGTTTTATAATTCATAAAATAGTATTTGAAAAAACAGGCTCGTCAATTTTACAAAAATCCCTATCCAGATACTTATAATAACCGGTTATAGCAATCATTGCTGCATTGTCGGTTGTATAAGAAAATTTGGGAATATACGCCTTCCAGCTATATTTTTCCGCCGTTATTTTTAACATTTCTCGCAACCCAGTATTGGCCGATACTCCTCCCGCTAAAGCAACATGCTTAATTCCTGTATCTTTAGCAGCAAGTATAAGCTTTTTCATTAAAATTTCTGCAACTGTTCTCTCCAGAGAGGCTGCTAAATCAGCTCTCCTCTTATCAATAAAACCGGGATCATCTTTAACCCATTTACGTAAATTGTATAAAAATGATGTTTTTAAACCGCTAAAACTGTAGTTATATCCATCTACAAGTGGTTTGCTAAAGTTAAAAGCCATGGAATCTCCCTCTCTTGCCAATTTATCTATTATTGGACCGCCAGGATAACCTAACCCCATAATTTTTGAACACTTATCTATTGCTTCGCCCGCAGCGTCGTCTATAGTCTGCCCTAAAATTTTCATCTCTTTGTAAGAGTTAACCATAACAATCATGGAATTGCCTCCCGACACAAGCAGAGATAAAAAAGGGAATGTTGGAGTTTGAGAAGAATTCTCTTTTTCTTTTATAAAATGTGCCATTATATGACCTTGAAGATGATTAACATCGATCAACGGAATTCTCAAAGATCTGGCAAATCCTTTGGCAAAAGATGCACCAACAAGCAGAGAACCCATTAATCCGGGGCCTCTGGTAAAAGCAACACCGCTAATCATATTCTTAGTAACATTAGCTTTTTTCAATGCTATCTCTACTACCGGTACAATATTCTGTTGGTGCGCTCTGGAGGCTAATTCCGGCACTACTCCTCCATACTCCTCATGGACTCTCTGCCCAGCCACCACATTAGATAGCAGTTCTCCATCTTTTATAATAGCAGCAGCGGTATCATCGCAAGAGGACTCTATTCCCAGAATAATTATATTATCCATCTATATTAATTAGAGTGATTTTATTCGCAAAGATAGTGCGAAGATGAAGAATGAGCCTATTTAACCATCTTTTTTGAGTCTATTTTTTGTTTTTTTAGCCTATGTAATCATACCATTGTAAATCTTTATTACTTTTGCAGAGATATTTTTTATATTAAATAGAAATGATCTGGAACGAAAAAATAGAGTGTATGCCGCGTAAAGAGATGCGCAAATTACAAGGAGAAAGATTAAAACATATAGTAACGCATGTTTTTAAATATTCACCGTTTTACAAAAAGAGTTTTGATGATGCGGGAATTACTCCAAACGATATAAAATCCATTGACGACATTGTTAAACTACCTTTCACCACTAAACAAGATTTACGCAACAACTACCCTTTCAGAATGATGGCGGTGCCAATGTCTGAAATACGCCGTCTGCATGCATCGTCTGGTACAACAGGCAAACCCATTGTGGTTGGCTATACAGATCACGATCTTGATAATTGGTCAGAAGGTGTGGCCAGATGTCTAGCTGCTTATGGACTTTCAAAATACGATATGGTTCAGGTCTCGTACGGTTACGGTCTCTTTACCGGAGGATTGGGTTTACACGATGGCGTTCATAAGATTGGAGGTACTGTGATTCCTATAAGCAGCGGAAACACCCAAAAACAGTTACAGCTAATTAATGATTTCGGCGCAACTGCTATAGCATGTACACCATCTTACGCCCTCTACATGGCTGAAGAGATTAGAAAGAATAACATTAATATGAAAGAGCTCAAACTTAATGTGGGGATTTTTGGAGCTGAGCCATGGACTGAAAATATGCGGAAAGAACTTGAAGAAAAGCTTAACATAAAGGCTTACGACATCTACGGCTTGACCGAGATTAGCGGCCCTGGAGTTGGTGGGGAGTGTCTATTCCAAAACGGAACTCATCTATGGGAAGATCTGTTTTATCCCGAAATAATAGACCCGGTAACATTGCTTCCGGTGGCTCCCGGAGAGCGTGGAGAGCTGGTTTTTACTACTCTTGACAAGTGGGGAATGCCTATGATAAGATATCGTACCAGAGATTTAACTAATCTTGATTACACTGTTTGCGAATGTGGACGTACAGCCGTTAGAATGGGGAAAATTCTTGGTCGGAGTGATGATATGATGATTATAAGAGGAGTAAATGTATTCCCATCGCAAGTTGAATCTATTATTCTTGAATTTCCTGAATATGAACCTCATTATATGATAGAAGTTGACAGAATAAATAACGTTGACACTTTCCAAATTCAGGTAGAGTTAAAACCTGAATACTACTCGGACGAGGTGAAAAAAATTATGGATATCAGACATAGACTGGCATCCAAAGTTCACGGAGTAATTGGCCTACAGCCAGACATTAAGATTGTTGAACCCAACACCATAGAACGTTCTATAGGAAAGGCTAAACATGTCATTGATCATAGAAAGTTTGAATAATAATACACAACATTATGTTAATCAAACAGATATCAGTTTTTTTAGAAAACAAATGCGGCAGATTTGCCGAAATTGCCAGAATTCTTGGTGAAAACAACATAAATATGACTGCTTTCACCGTATCTGAAAACGAAGATTTTGGAATTGCCAGATTCATTGTTAACAATACTGAAAAGGCACTCGCCATTTTGAAAGAACACTCTTATGGCGTAAGTACAACAGAGGTGGTATATCTCAAATGCGACAATGTACCCGGTGCCATGGCTAAAGCTATGGCTAAACTATCAAAAGCCGGAGTCTTTGTAGAATACATGTACGCTTTTGCCGATAAAGATAGTGCGCATGTAATTATCCGCCCGGACAATGTACAATTGTGTGATAGTGTTCTTAATTAACATTTATCACAATACGCCTGTAACTTGTCAGCATAGGTTCGCCGTTATCATTAACTTCCAATATTATATGAATTGATTTTCCGGCTGCATCTGTTGGTATCATTACTGAAGGTTTAGCACTATTGGCATCTTTTATCATTAATTGACCATTATAGGTTCCCGCTTCAGGCTGAATCCACCATTTAAAGGTTAGAGAATCTCCATCGGGATCGTAAGAATTCGAACCATCAAGAAAAACCTCTTTACCACTTTTAGCCTTAACTGCTATCATGTCAAGCCCCTTTTTACCATTAACAATAGCTATTGGATTACGATTACCCTCTCCGTACGCAGCCCAATCCATTCTTGCAGCAAAATTATTGAATATGGCAGGATAAAAATAACTCTCATACTTTTGAGATATTTTTTTTATCTCATCAGAAAAGTTTGTATAACAAAACGTGCTCTTATCCTTGCTTTCTGAAAATACAAAATAACCACCCCAACCCACCTGTTCCGGATAATTAGGATTATTTAAACCGTTAGGCATAACATGTAAAAATGATGGAGTATCGCCCTCTACACCCCATTTAAAATCGGGATATATACTACCAAGATTGCCATGGCCTTGAATGTGTTTCTGATATTCGCTCCAGTTTCTACTACCTATACTATTTTGAGAAAGCCATGCGCTCTCATCCCATATAAATAACAACTCTTTTTCAAATTCACTTCGCATCCATTTATGAGAGCTGTATGCCAAATTCATTCTTTCACTATAAGGCATATCTTGATCAGTTATGGTATAAACTCGCAATTTATTTAAAAATTTATTTAAATCATCTGTGGAGCGTTCCTGTTTAACTCGCCATAAAGCCTGAGCTAAAGTATTAGCACCTCCCCAAACTGTAACCCAAACCGGCCTATCATCTGCCTCATCAACTATTTTTATTATAAGAGCACTACCCTCAGAGTCATTATCCTGTCCCAATGCGGCTATACCGCTTTTAACACTACCCATAGCTATACGGCTACGCAAATATTCGGCACTCGGCCAATATCCTATAGACTGTTTCTGATTCTCTTTTTCAATAGGGAGCCAAGATGTCTGCCCCGACCTTTTAATCAGGTTTGGTAAATCCTTCTCATAAGCATTTATAGTTGTTCTTAAACTGTCCATCCAGGAGATTGGGTAATTCCCGCTATTCCATCCACTTGAAGCTATAATTGCCTCTATTTCAAACATATCAGCATGAACTAATAACCTTATCAAAGATTCCATATCATCGGGCTCAATTGTGGCAGGAGCTATATCTGTTATAACTATTATTCTGGGTTTTAAATCTGCTGCACCTTTCTGACCACTTTTAGCCGTTGTGTAACACGAACTTATTGCTACTAACACAACAGATGCAATTATTATAAATAGAGATCTCATAACTACATCTTTATATTTTAACTTATACATAATTGTTCACTTATCCTGTTTTATAGTATATTGGTCGGCATCTGATAGTACGGGAAATTTTAAACGGAAACTATAAATTGCCTCTTTATCAATAGAGGCAGAAATCATCTCTACTTTGTTATCTCTACAGTGGGCTAGGTCATTACCATATGGGTCTATCAGACAAGAACCACCCGAGTATTCACCGTAAAGATCTTTTCCCACTCTGTTAACTGCAGCTATATAACATTGATTTTCTATGGCCCTGGCTCTTAAAAGTATATCCCACACCTCTCTTCTAGATAAAGGCCAGCTACCCACATATATAGCTAAATCATAGCTATCGTAGTTTCTGCTAAACACCGGAAAACGTAAATCATAACATATTTGGGGCAATATACGCATATCCCTAAATTCTATCACTTTTCTTATCTCTCCTTTGGTATAATGTTTGTCCTCTCCCGAGTAACTAAACAGATGGCGTTTGTCATAACTTTCCAGTTTGCCATCAGGAAAAACAAAACAGAACCGGTTAAAATAAGATCCGTTCTCTTTAACAGCTAAGCTACCGGCAAAAGCTGCATTATACCGGTTAGCCCTATCTCTCATCCAAGTAACGGTTTTACCCTCTACTGTTTCAAAGGCCAATTTTGGATCAGTACAAAATCCCGTATTAAACATTTCGGGAAGAATATAAATATCTGCTCCATTTCCCGAATTTATCAAAGTATCTAAATCATTTAGATTTCTATCGCGGTTTAATGACAGCGGATTTGATTGCAATAATGAAATTATCATCTATATATCTGGTTAATAATTTTTATGGACAAATAGAATTTTTATTAGAAGCAGACACTCCTTTCTCCTTATTACGCAAAGATAAGAACTCGATATAAAAAAACAATTTTACAAGTTGCTGATAATCCAAAAAGCGTTAACTTTGCGCCGATATAATAAAAATTTTCAGGAAAGATGCCAGAGTGATCGAATGGACCGGACTCGAAATCCGGCGAGCGGCTCTGCCGCTCCGTGGGTTTGAATCCCACTCTTTCCGCTCTTTTTCTAATCCTATTTTCTGCTGATTACACGACTGAGCACAACACTTACCCCGACAATCTGAGATAATGATACCTTAAAATATGAATTGATTTTAAGGCTCAGACAACATCTCTTACTAACCGATCTTTAATAAAAACCACTTTAAACATTAGGCTATTACCTTATAAAATAGTTACTGTTATCTATTCGGCCTAAGTATAAGTAATTATTTGTATTTTTGCAGCATGAAAAATAGATTCCATTCAGTTTGTTTTTGGGGGATTGTCATATTAATTTTAACAACAGCAGCCTGCTCAAACCATTTATACTTAGACAAATCAAATAGTGAATTAAGAAATGAGATAGAGACGTTCGATACTATAGTTAAAAAGAGAGTATTAATCTACCGTACAGTGGCCAATTTTAGTAATTATGTTCCGGTTTTATTAGATTCCACCAAAAATAGGATTATAAAATTTACAGACTTTGATAGCCTCTCAATCTCCTCTGCACCTACGCCACTAAAAAACGGTTATCTGCTTGATAACTGGCAAATAGATGCTAATGTGGCTTTTCTTGAATTTACCTACAATGAATATAGTAAATTGAAATTATATCCCATCCAAGAGCGTCTTTTAGAACATATTCTGGTTAAATATCCTCTGGATGAATTTTGGGATTGCGGTGAATATCCTGAATCGGAGTTAACAATAGAGATGCTTAATGAACTAATAGATAGTAACTTTATTAACTGTACACCACTATTTCAAAGATAACTATGGAACTTATTAATAAATACTTTCCCCAACTCACCGATAGACAAAAATATCAGTTTGAAAAACTATATGAACTCTATTCATATTGGAACTCAAAAATCAATGTAATCTCTAGAAAAGATATAGAAAATCTCTATAAACACCATGTACTTCACTCTTTGGCAATTGCTAAAATGACACGATTTGTTGATGGAACCAAAATTATTGATGTCGGTACCGGAGGTGGATTTCCCGGTATCCCTTTGGCTATTCTATTTCCCGAATGTAAATTCACACTGGTTGATAGTATTGGTAAAAAGATACGCGTGGCAATAGATATTGCAACCAATATTGATTTAAAGAACGTTACATGCCGACATGAAAGAGCAGAAGATGAAAAGGACAAATTCGAGTTTTTAGTTAGTAGAGCTGTAATGCCTCTCTCTGATCTATATATTTTAGGTAAGAGACTCATTAATAAAAAAGAACAAAAAAACAGCTATCCTAATGGCCTGTTATGCTTAAAAGGAGGCCAACTTGTTAACGAAATTGCTCCATATAAAAAAGCCTCTGAAGTTATGAACATAAGCAGTTTTTTTCAGGAGGAGTATTTTATAGATAAAAAAGTTGTTTATATACAAATATGACCATTAATATGATTAATATAGAGAAATTCGAGTTTAATATGCTCCCGGTTAACACCTATGTGCTTTATGATCAGAGCAAAAAAGCAGCAATAATAGATCCGGGTTGTTATACTCAAAGTGAAAAAGAGAGATTAAAACAGTTTATTGAATCAAATAACCTGATTCCGGAGCGTTTATTAAATACTCATCTTCATTTTGACCATATTTTTGGTAATCCTTTTGTAAAAAAGAGCTATGGTTTACAAATTGAGGCTAACGATGGTGATCAGAACTGGTTAAACAGTATTCACGAGCGTGTAAAGCTATTTGGATTGACTTATAATGAGACTATGCCTCCAATTGGTAGGATTCTTAATGAGGGTGATATTGTAACTTTTGGCAATACAGAACTATCGGTTCTACATATTCCCGGACATTCACCCGGTAGCCTACTCTTCTACAGCGAAAAAAATGGAGTGCTCTTTACAGGTGATGTGCTTTTTAAAGAGAGTATTGGACGATCAGATTTTCCTGACGGTAACGAGGTAGCTCTAATTGAAGGTATAAAAAGTAAACTTTTCTCATTACCCAACGATACCATAGTTTTTCCGGGTCATGGCCCCTCTACAACCATAGGTCATGAAAAAAAGTACAACTTATATTTACGCTGATTTTTTATCCCGAAGAGTATTAATTACTACTACAACTATTAGAATTTTCCTTATTTTTGTGTATAATAGTCTACTAACCCTAAGCAAATCTGTTTTAATGAGAGTTTTATTACTTCTATTCATTATCCTGCTCTATCCACTTAATAGTTACGGAGAGTCTGCAACCAGCTCTTCGCTAAAATTTGATAACAAAGAGTGGAATTTTGGCACTATTAAAGAGACAGATGGTGTGGTTTCTCACACCTATGTTTTTATGAATATTTCTGACAAACCAATCAATATAGACGATGTGTTGGCAAGCTGTGGATGTACTACAACATCTTACACTACCGCACCTATAGAGAGCGGAGAGGTTGGTGAAATAACGGTTACTTTCAATCCAATAAACACTTCGGGAGAGGTTATTAGAGAGGTATATGTTCTTACAAACGAAAGAAAAAACAGCGATATTCTTGTTGTTAACGCTACTGTAGAACCTGCTCCACTATCATTAAGACAGAAATATCCGATAGCTTTAAAAAACAATTTTCGGATAGAGAGAACAAATTCAGTCTTCGGATATATTGCCCAAGGCAGATCTGAGTCTAAAGGAATAATGTTAGCAAATTTGGGCGATAAAACAGTTAAGCTAAGAGCGGAAACTGTTGGGAACAGCTCTTTTTTAAGAGTAGAATGTCCCTATATAATTGAACCGGAAGGAGAAGAAAACCTTGTTTTTTCTTATAAAATACCCATCGGAAAAGATAATTACGGTATTTTAAGAGACTCTGTATGGATATGGATTGACAACGAAAGAGCAGAGAGACCCATTTTGATTAGTGCAATAATGACCGACGATTTCTCAAATATGGATCATAACAGACCAGCTATAAGGGTTACACCCTCTTATTTTGATGTGGGATTAAAGGGTAGAAATAAAACTATAAAAAATAAGATTCTGATTTCTAATGACGGAAATATAGATCTTATTATCAGAGCCATTGATATAGATTCAGAAACATCTATTGAACTTTCAAAAGACGATATAATTAAGCCCGGCGAATCTATCAACGTAAACCTAACCACTAAAACTCCCTCTGGCTCAGGTCAGAGTATTATTAAATCGGTTACACTTATAACAAACGATCCTGTTAGGCCACAAAAAGAGATTAGAATAAGTATTGCCACCAAATAGTCTCAATATCAGGTAGAGGAATAAAAGATGTTTCTATCCTAAAGTAAGCCTGTTTTTATTTCTACTTTTATTCTTTTTACTCTCTATTCCATTGCGAAATAGCAGTGGAGTAATTGAAGGCATACTACCTCTAAAATCTCTGAAAAGTGAAATAGGTTCTCTTGATGATCCTTTAGAGAGAATTTTATTTCTGAATGCCTCTCCTGTTTGTCTATTAAACAGCCCGTCCCTTTCAAATATACAGAAAGCATCAGCCGAAAGCACCTCGGCCCATTTATAACTATAATAACCTGCAGCATAGCCTCCCGACATAATATGAGAAAATTGAGACGATAAACAGGTTCCTGGAGCAATATTGAAGGGAGTAACAGAGTTTCTAATTGAATTGTCATACATAACAACATCTCCAACAAAAGGTTCTGTACGAGCATACCAAGCCATATCCAATAGACCAAAAGTAACCTGCCTCATACAATTATACGCCACTTGAAAGTTACGTGCTTTTTTTAAGTTATCAACAAGTCTGTCAGGTATTAATTCTCCTCTCTGATAGTGAACGGCAAAGGTATTAAGGAACTTCTTCTCCGTTACCCAATACTCCATGATTTGTGATGGCAACTCTACAAAATCCCACAAAACATCCGGGCTTGATTGGGATTTATAGACAACATCGGAAAATATACTATGCAAAGCGTGGCCAAACTCATGTAAAAAAGTTTCCACCTCATTGATAGTTAGAAGCGAAGGTTTTCCTTTAGATGGTTTAGTAAAATTCATAGTTATAGATACGTGAGGACGACTATTTTCACCATCCAAATTCCACTGTTTTTTCAAATTGCTCATCCATGCTCCCGCTCGTTTACTCTCTCTTGGAAAAAAGTCTGTATAAAGTACTGCCAAATATGCTCCATCATGATCAAAGACCTCATAAGCCCTAATGTCAGGATGATAAACCGGAATCTTGTTATTCTCCTTAAATTTTATTCCAAAAAGTGAATTAGCAAGGTTAAATACCCCATCTATTACTCTATCCAATTCCAGATAGGGACGAAACTCCTCCGTATCTATTGAGTATTGTTCTTTTTTCAATAACTCACAATAATAGAGATAATCCCAAGGCTGTAGCAATACTTTAGTTTTCTCATAGCCCGATGCGAAGACTGCTACTTGATCGTATTCCTTATGCGCATTCGGTAAGTATGATTGCTTAAGTATACTTAGAAAATTCATAACGTTTTCGGTAGTTTTAGCCATACGTTTTACCATCTTATATTCTGCATAAGAGCTGAATCCCAGTAATTTAGCCTTCTCTAATCTGAGATTCACAATTTTTTTCACAATATCGCGGTTATCAAATTCATTATCATTTGCACCAAGGGTATTATAAGCTAAATATATCTGTTTTCTAAGTTCTCTGTTTTTACAATATGTTAGAAAAGGCACATAACTGGGAGCTCTAAGAGTAAATGTCCATCCATTAGATCCTCTCTTTAACGATTCTGTTATCGCCTCATTAACAACATTCTCAGGAATACCTTCAAGATCTTTTTTATCAGTAACCTCTAAAAAATATTTATTTGTTTCGTTTAGCTTATTCCGACTAAAATGCAGCATAAGCATACTTAATTTCTCACTAATATTTTTATACTTTATCTTGTCATTGTAATCCAAAGCGGCTCCAGCAAGAGTAAAGTCAAGGTATATTTGATCTGCCAGTTTTTTTTCCGATCGGTACATATTTAAATGTTTGCCTTCATATACCTCTTTTACTTTTTCAAAAAGAGCTGAATTTTGAAAAATACTGTTGTAATGAGTGTCAAGCATGGGGATGAATTGTTCGGCAAGTAATTCCACATTGTTGTTAGTATGAGAACTATGCAAATTTTTAAAAACCGTTACCACACTATCAAGAAACTCTCCTGATCTCTCTAAGGCAAGAATAGTATTATTAAAATCGGGTTTTTTAGAGTTGCCTATAATAGATTCTATTTCGGCATTTTGGCGTTTAATTCCCTCTAATATAGCTGGTTTAAAATGAGATAACTTAATTTGATCAAAGGGGACTGTCTCTCTTGGTGTTTTTCTAGTTTTGAAAAAAGGATTTTTCTCTTTATTACTCATTGTAAGCCAAATTTTTGTACTAATTCCTTTGTAAATTGTTCTCTCCAGCGAGGCCTCTCGTGCCCTCCCTCGTAAATAGAGCTGCTAACATTTCCTCCTCTTTTTCTAATAGCTTGAATAAGCGAAGGGAAATAATCAAAAGATGCCATTATATCATCTTTAGCTCCCCAAGCTAATTTGTATAACATAGGATATTTCAAAAGACCATAATTACTTATATCAGAAAAGAGTGGAGAAAAGCACCAATACTCACCTATTATTTCCGGATATCTCATACTCAATGTAATTCCAAAATCCGCACTATTAGATGTACCATAAAATATTCTCTCGCTACGCTCTATAGATACAAAATATTTTGATTCTATATGAGGAATAAACTCGTTTACAAAAAAATTCATATGATTGTTGAATATCTCCATGTATCTATCCTCTTTTACGGCATTTTTTTCAACATACTCCACATCTCTGTAAAACAACTCTGAACCGGGTAATCTCTGTTGATTCTCACAAGCACAAGCTACAATTACAGGCCTTATAATACCGTTATTTATTAGCGAGTCAAGAATATTTTGGTAATTATCGGCCATCACCTTCACTCCCTCTTCTACAAAAACAACCGGATAGACCTCTCTCTTTGAATACCCTTTTGGAATATAAACACCAATTTTTCTCTCCTGTTTCAAATAAGCACTGGTAATAGACTCTTCAAAAAAAACAGACTCCTCTTTATGTCCTCCCGCACAAGAGAGTAAAAAAAAGCCTAAAACAGCTGGTAAGGCCAATCTAACAAATAATATTCTCATCTTAATTATTAAAATTATTTTTCGGTTTATCTTTAAATTATTGCAAAAATAATCTTTTTATAGAAATTGGTTGAAAGTTTCTGTTTAAAAATGAATTAATAATTTATGATACACACCGTAGTATATTGGGCGACGTTTTGTTAAAATAACGAAATTAATTTAACTTGACCCGTTTCCTTATATATAACAGGAAGTATCTGATGATATATATTCAATCAATTATAACTTAATCATTTTTAAATGAAACGAATTGCAATTATACTCGTATCTATGGCAATCTCAGCCAATGCTTTGATAGCCCAAACAGACGTAAATACAGGCAATATTGAAATCAAAGGTTCTCTCTTTGATTTTGGAAGTGCTGAGCCTTTGTATCCGGCCAATGTGCAAATTTATTCACTTCCGGACACAGTCTATGTAAACGGTGTTTCAAGCGACGAGAAAGGAAATTTCTCAATGAAAGGTCTGGGTGCAGGGCAATATCTTTTGCGTGCCACTTTTATGGGATATGAGAAAACCGAAAAAGATTTTACACTAAGAAGTGGTTCAAGAACCACAGATTTAGGCAAAATAACACTAAAAGCAGATGCTATATATTTAAGCGAAGCTGTAGTTAGTGCCGCTCTTGCAAAAGTTCAAATGATTAACGATACAGTGGTTTTCAATAGCGAGGCCTATCGCTTACCAGAGGGAGCCTCGCTCGAAGAGCTGGTTCGCAAACTTCCGGGTGTAGAGGTGAGCAGCGATGGAACTATAAAGGTAAACGGTAAAACCGTCTCCAGAATACTTGTTAATGGTAAGGAATTTTTTGATAATGACCAATCTGTGGCTATGCAAAATTTGACGGCCGATATGATTGAAAAAATAAAAGCATACGATAAACAGAGTGATATGGCCAGGATGACTGGTATTGACGATGGTGAAGAACAGACTGTACTTGACCTTGTTGTAAAAAAAGGTATGGCCCAGGGATGGTTCGGAAATGTTGATGTTGGTTATGGACAACCCTTACAGGATAATGAATTTGATATAAGAGATCTTTATACCACAAGATTAACTCTTAATCGTTTTAACGAAGACAAACAGTTCACAATCATTGCATCTACCGGTAATATTAGTGGTGGTGGAGTTGGTGGTTTTGGCGGTATGAGAGGAATGGGAGGAATGGGAGGCCGTGGCGGTGTTACAAAGACAACCACCACTGGTATTAACTTTGCCAGGAATATAGGCCCTGAAATAACATCAAGCTCCTACCAATACGAGATTGGTGGCAGTGTAAACTACAGTCATAGTAGCTCTGAATCACGTTCAAAAACAGCTTCTGAAAGTTTCTATGCCAGCGGGATTCGCTCTTACTCAAATAGGACAAGTGAAAGCGGTAGTTTAAGTAACAGCATAAATGGCCAATTACGTTTCGAGTGGAACGCCGACCCTATGACATCTTTAATTTTCACCCCCTCTTTTACATACAGTAGATCTAACAATGAATCGGAAAACATCTCTGCCACATTTAACAGAGATCCATACATTTATGCTACTAATCCACTCGATACATCGACCGTTATTTTCGATAATCTTGAAAATTATCTTGACTCACTAAATGACGCTATGAGAAATAGCCAATTAAGTAGATCGCTGGGTAAAAGTACAAGCATGTCTACCAGCGGAAACATTCAATTTGTAAAACGATTAAACACAGAGGGTCGAAATTTATCTTTCCGTGGTTCGTACTCTTTCTCTAATAGCGAAAGTAATAATAATTCTAGAAACGACCAGGTTACGAAGAATGCATTCACCAACTCTCTCGACACCACTCTGTTTAACCGTTATAACAATAACCCAAACAGCTCTACAAATCTTAACGCACAGTTAACTTATACTGAACCTATAGCAGCCTCTACTTACTTGCAATTTAGCTATCAGTTTACATATCGTCGTTCCAACAGTGATCGTGCTACTTACAGCTTTACCGATCTACCCTCTTGGGGAAACCCCGACTGGATTATGCCTGATGACTCTACACTGAAAGCCAGTTTGGATAAAAGGCTAAGTCAAGTTGCCACCTACGATAACTACGACCATAATATTGCTGTTCAAATACGCAAGACTTCCGACAAATACAACGTAAATTTGGGATTTACAGTATTACCGCAATATTCAGATATGCAGTATAATTATTTAGGGCACGATATTGACACATCGCGTCTGGTTTTCAACTGGACACCTACGGTAAATTTCCGTTACCAGTGGACTAGACAAGAACAGATCAATATAACCTATCGCGGACGTTCAAGTCAACCACAAATGAACGATCTCCTGGATATTACTGATGACTCTAATCCACTCTCTATATCGATGGGTAATCCAGGTTTGAAACCAACCTTCTCTAACACAATGAGCATAAACTACCAAAAATTTGATCCTGTAAATCTTGGAAGTATTATGATGGGTGTTAACTTTAATAATACTCTTAGGAATATAACCCGACAGACATTGCTTAATGATACCACATTTGGTACAACTACTAAACCGGTCAATATGGAGGGATTCTGGAGCAACTGGCAAGTATCAGGTAATTTAAACATTAACAGAGCTCTACCTGATCAACGCTTTACTATAAATTCAGGAACCAATGTCAGTTTTAATCATCAAGAAGGTTATGCACAAGTTTCCGGTGGATTGTCACAACTTAGAACCACTTTGACCACAACGCTATCTGAGAATCTTTCTGCTTCATTCCGCGACGACTGGATAGAGGTATCACTACAGGGAAGAATTAACTATAGTCACTCTACAAACGATTTGCAACCGGACCGAAATATGGATACTTACAATTTCAACTATGGTCCCAGCGGTACAGCTACTCTTCCTTGGAGAAATATAAGGTTAGCTACCGATATGATGATGCAGAGCCGTAGAGGATACTCATCTTCTGATATGAATACAGACGAGCTTATTTGGAATGCATCTGCCTCTTTCTCTTTCTTAAAGGGTAATAGAGGCACGCTCTCTCTTTCAGTATATGATATACTTCAACAGCGCAGCAATGTTAATCGTACTATGACTGCTACAATGCGTAGTGATACTTACTCTAACTCTATAAACAGTTACTTTATGGTAAATTTCATATATCGTCTTTCTATGTTTGGCTCAAGAGAGGCACGGCAGGGTATGCGTAGCGGAGGCTATGGCGGAAGCTTTAGCGGTGGCGGTATGGGCGGCAGTATGGGCGGCGGCGGTATGAGAGGTGGCGG